>NZ_JBGTZC010000010.1:0-316 GCF_041807725.1 Streptococcus sp. E17BB | reverse complement strand
TAAACATGTCCATGGTGATGACCTTAACACGGTTCCTGACGTCTCTCGGATAGCGCAGAAAGTGGTTGCGAATGGTGGCTTTGGTTCGACCATCTAGAATAGCTAGGATTTTGAGTGAATCAAAGTCCTGTGCGATAAAGCTCATTTTGCCTTTCTTGAAGCTGTACTCGTCCCAGCTCATGTTAGTTGGCAGCCAGTTCAAGTCTGTCTTGAACTGAAATTCCTTTAGTTTTCGGATGACCGTTGAGGTTGATACGGTTAGGCTTTCAGCGATGGCCGTCATGGCGACTTTCTCCATCAATTTTTGAGCGATTTT
>NZ_JBGTZC010000009.1:0-60905 GCF_041807725.1 Streptococcus sp. E17BB | reverse complement strand
ATGTCCACTGGTGGAACCATCATCGCATTCACGGTAGTCTCGATTACCAAACACCTATGGTTAAGCGAGTTATCGCTTAACAAAAACACTTTATAAAAATTGTACAGAAAAGGGGTGACTTTTCAGAATGCTCTATAATCACTTAATACCAGTCTTTGGCGCTTTGAAATTAAATAAGCTATCTGTTAGCTATATTCAAGGTTTTATTAATGATTTATCTAGAGAGTTGGTACATTATGGCGTTGTCCACTCTATCAATAGGCGTGTCTTACAATATGGGGTATCTCTCCAGTTATTGCCATTCAATCCTGCGCGTGATGTTATATTGCCTAAAGTACCAAAAAGGGAAAATAAGGCTATTAAGTTCATAGCTCCAGAAGATTTAAAAGCGTTAATGACTTACATGGAAAAGCTAGCCAATAAGAAATTTAGCCATTTCTTTGATTATGTCTTATACAGCGTTTTACTTGCTACTGGTTGCCGTTTTGGGGAAGTAGTAGCCATAGAATGGTCTGATATTGACCTAGATAACGGTACTATTAGCATAACCAAGAATTACAGTAGGTTATTAAAGTTAATTGGTACGCCAAAAAGTAAAGCAGGGGTAAGGGTCATAAGCATAGACAAGAAAACAATCAATCTGCTACGCCTTTACAAGAATAGGCAACGACAATTATTTATAGAGACTGGGGCGCGTGTTTCTGCTGTGGTGCTTGCGACCGCTACGAAAGAATACCAAAACATGGCGACTAGACAGGACAGTCTGGACAGGCGGTGTGCTGAAATTGCTATCCCTAGATTTACCTTTCACGCTTTCCGACACACTCACGCTAGTTTATTGCTCAATGCTGGTATCAGCTATAAAGAATTACAATATCGTCTAGGTCATGCTACTTTAGCTATGACTATGGATATTTACGGACACCTATCAAAAGACAAAGAAAAAGAGGTTGTTTCCTATTACGAAAAAGCCATAAATTCTTTATAAGTCCACAAAAAGGTGAACAAATTTATATTTTAGAACTCATAGGCTAATTGAAAAGCCTATTAAATCAACGATTACAGACGATAAAGGAGACAATCATGACATTTGAAGAGATTTTACCGGGGCTAAAGGCCAAGAAGAAATACGTTCGTACAGGCTGGGGTGGGGCTGAAAATTATGTCCAGCTCTTTGACACCATTGAGGTCAATGGGCAAAAGCTGGAAGCAACGCCCTACTTTCTCGTCCATGTGACGGGTGAGGGAGAGGGCTTCTCCATGTGGAGCCCGACGCCGTGCGATGTGCTGGCGACAGATTGGGTGGAAGTCCATGACTAAAACAGTCCTCGTAACAGGTGTCTCCTCAGGCATCGGTCTGGCTCAAGCTCAGCTATTTTTAGAAAATGGCTGGACAGTTTATGGGGTGGACTGTGTTCTTGCTCCTGACTTGCAGGGAGACTTTCATTTTTTGCGGCTGGATCTGACAGGTGATGTGGCAGGAGTTGTGGATTTTTGTCCCTGTCCAGATGTGTTGTGCCTGACAGCGGGGGTCTTAGACGATTATAAGCCTCATCTGGAGACGACGGAGGCGGACATGGCGCGGATTTTTGCGACCAATGTTTTCAGTGTGACACGGTTGGTCAGTCTCTATCTGCCTCAGATGGTGGCGAGTCAGTCAGGGATCATCATCACCATGTGTTCCATTGCGAGTTTTCTAGCAGGGGGGGGTGGTTCTGCTTACACGGCTAGCAAACACGCCCTTGCAGGCTTTACCAAACAGCTGGCTCTTGACTACGCTCGGGATGGGGTTCAGGTCTTTGGCATTGCCCCAGGAGCGGTGCAGACAGCCATGACGCAGGCAGACTTTGAACCGGGAGGTCTAGCTAGCTGGGTCGCAGATCAAACCCCTATCGGTCGCTATACCCAGCCTCTGGAAATCGCAGAGCTGACCCTCTTTCTCGCCTCTGGCAAAGCCCAATCCATGCAGGGAGAGATTATACGCATTGACGGCGGCTGGGGGTTGAAATAATGCTAAGGATTGCTTTTTAATTACAGAAAATATGGTATAATAGTATTTATAAAGGAGCCGGACGAAACTGAAGTCTGGCTGAGACGAGCAGTGCGATGACGAAATCTTGAAGGAAAAAGATTGTCTACGAGGTTTTAGAGCTGTGCTGTTTCGAATGGCTCCAAAACAGGTCCTCAGGGACTATTCCGGCAAGTTCTGTTTTAGAGCTGTGCTGTTTCGAATGGCTCCAAAACGTTTGCTTAACTGTCAAGAATGGTATATAAGTTTTAGAGCTGTGCTGTTTCGAATGGCTCCAAAACAAGGTTACTATAAATCTTTCTCGTTTACCGGTTTTAGAGCTGTGCTGTTTCGAATGGCTCCAAAACATTTGCATAAATCATGTTCTCAAATAAAGTGTTTTAGAGCTGTGCTGTTTCGAATGGCTCCAAAACCGCACCATCTGGGCATTGTCATCATAGATAGTTTTAGAGCTGTGCTGTTTCGAATGGCTCCAAAACTGTCGAAAGGCTGGCATACTGACAACGAAAGTTTTAGAGCTGTGCTGTTTCGAATGGCTCCAAAACTTCTTTCTGACTATCTGAACTGTGTTACCTGTTTTAGAGCTGTGCTGTTTCGAATGGCTGTACATTAATGCTAGCGAGTTTTTGTCTCTCCATAGTCTGAAGAGGCAAGGTTAGAGTGAGTTGGGCTATGAAGTGTTCGATTTGCTGGGAATTGGGGATTGAAATGACAAAATATCTTGAAATTGGCTTTGGCAACCGTTGATTCATGAGGACAGAATTTGAGGCAAGCGATGGTACAGAGTACGAGGTAAAAGGCTGGGTCAGACCCATAGCACCTCAGTCTATTTACCTTCGTTTTTGGATTGGCTCCCGTGTCTTTATTTGGGATAGTAAAGATGGGATAAAATGCGGTCTAAAGTCGCGTAACTCTCTAAAGTTCATCTTAGGTCTTCGCTCCAAGGCCACTACCCAACCTTAAAGAAACCTTATCAGAGTTTTTTGATGGGTAGACTTTTTGCTTTATTTTTGATAGATTAGTATTAGAAAAATAAAACAAAAAGGAGACGCTGATGTCTGATAAAAAAAGTGTATATAGCTTAGCAACAGCTTATGTTGCTGTCATGTTATTGAGTTTTATCTACAATCTCCACATCAAAAGAATTTCCTATCAGGATAGTGGGTTTATTGTAGCTGAGATTCCGTTCTTGCTAGTATTGGTTGCTATGACGAGTTGGTATGTTTGGAAGCATCACGAAAGATTGACTTTGCCGAACGACATCTCTCCTCAGCGCCATTATTTTTTGAGTGGTTTTTTACCGCTAGTGGTGACCTTGATTCTTGTGTGGCTGGGGCAATCTCAATTTAACGTCGCTGTTTTATTGCCTCTTGTTGGAACGTTATTAGTTGGTTTCGGCGAGGAATTTCTCTTCAGAAGAGTGCTTTTGCCTTATTTTCTAAAACAGTTTCCGACTCGAAAAGCTATTATTTATTCGGCACTAGCATTTGGTGCCTTCCATGCCATCAACATTTTTGCCGGTAGCGATATTAAGGCAGTCGTTGCCCAAGTCATTATGACGACTGTACTTGGATTTTACTATGCCCACCTCTACTTGTTTACGCAAAAAATTGCTTGGTGTGCAGTGGATCATGGGCTATGGGACTATATTGTTTTTAACAAAACAGCAGCTTCAACGCCCCTGTTCATGTGGCTGTTGATTGCACAATTGCTACTTCGCATTGTGCTGACCATCATCATGGCACGACGAGTGGCAAAAATCACTAAATGATAACAAATTAAAGAGGAGAAATGATGAAACTAGGATTACTCGGCACAGGCATGATTGTTAAGGAGGTCTTACCTGTTTTAACGACGATTGAGGGCATTGAGCTTGGGGGGATTTTGTCCACGCCACGCAGTTTGGCGACTGCTCAGGAGCTGGCTGGCCAGTATGGGATACCGCTTGCGACCAGCGACTACCAAGACCTCCTGACCAGCTCTGCCATTGACACCATCTACATCGGCACGCCCAATAACACCCACTACGACTATGCCCGTCAGGCACTTCTGGCAGGCAAGCACGTCATCTGCGAGAAGCCTTTTACCCTGCGTGCGCACGAGTTGGAGGATTTGGTGGCCATAGCTGAGCAGCGCAAGCTCTTTTTGCTAGAAGCCATTACCAACCAGTATCTGGGGAATTTCCAGTACATGAAAGAGCGGCTTGCCCAGCTGGGGGACATCAAAATCGTGACCTGCAACTACTCTCAGTATAGCTCCCGCTATGATGCCTTTAAGCGAGGGGAAATTGCTCCAGCTTTCAACCCAGAGATGGGTGGCGGGGCTCTTCGTGACTTAAATATCTACAACATTCATCTGGTCGTGGGGCTTTTTGGCAAGCCCCTGTCAGCCACCTATCTGCCAAATATGGAGCGGGGCGTGGACACGTCAGGTATTTTGACCATGAATTACGGGCAGTTCAAGGCAGTCTGTATCGGGTCAAAAGACAGCTCAGCGGTCATCAGCTCCACCATCCAAGGTGATAAGGGATCGCTGATGGTAAATGGGCCAACCAACGCCATGCCATCAGTTACCCTAACCCTCAATGGGCAGGATAGCCAGACCAGTGACCAAAACAGCCCTCATCATCGCATGTATGCCGAGTTTGTGGCTTTTGAAGAGATGATTCGCACAGGGGATACCACTGTAGCTAAGTCTTCCCTCGATCATAGCCGAGCTGTGATGGCAGTCTTGGAGATGGCGACAAGTGCGAACGGTTAGTCATTCTTTACCTCTTTTTGCTTTACCTTTCAATCACAAAGGCGTATGATAAAGCCATCAATTAATGAAAGAGGTGTTTATCATGGTAGATACACAAGTGATTCGAGACGCCTTGCGCCTCTTGGAAGACCTACAAAGTCAGTTTGCAACAACGGCACCAAATTCTTACGATGACCGTCGTATGCGCGAATTGCTGGATGAGGTACTAGCTATTGTTCGAAAAAGCAAAACAGCAGACAATAAGGTTCTGATTGCTCTTGAGCGTTTTCATAAGAGTTTTTCGGTTTCAGTTGGGCTAGGGGCGGCAGAGCTGACTGAACCTGCTAGGCAAGCTTGGCGAGCCTACGATGCCTTTCACATGGATCAGGTACAAGGCAATCTTCACCTTTACGGTATCGGGATTGGTATCTAGCTTAACACTTTCACTATTTTATGGTATAATGCAAGAGGCTGGGGCAAAAGTCCTAGTTTCTGCATTTTTTATTATAACCAACTAAACAAAACGCAGTGGTTGGGAGTAACTCTCACTGGCTTTGCCAGTTTTAGAGTTGCCTGCACAGTTCATTAGGCGCTTTAGCGCCAATGAACCACTGCTAGCGGGCTCTAATACGCTGATTTTATCAGTTTTTACAGCCCTAACGAATGAGGGAAATGTCTTTCCCAAATTTCCAACCTCAAACAGTCGTTTTCCTGACCGTTTGAGCTATGCGGAGGTGGGACGACGAAATCGAATTCTTGCGAACTACCGATTTCTGTTTCACTTTCACTCTCTAATTTTATACAGAATTGAGAAACACACATGTCAAATTACGCTATTATCCTCGCAGCGGGTAAAGGAACCCGCATGAAGTCTGATTTGCCCAAGGTCTTGCACAAGGTGGCAGGGATTTCCATGTTGGAGCATGTTTTTCGTGCGGTATCAGCCATCCAGCCTGCAAAGATTCAGACCATTGTCGGTCACAAGGCAGAGCTGGTCGAAGCAGTCTTGGCTGGGCAGTCTGACTTTGCCCTGCAAAGCGAGCAGTTAGGGACAGGGCATGCGGTCATGATGGCAGATCCTGCCTTGGCAGGACTGGAAGGGCATACCTTGGTCATTGCAGGAGATACCCCCTTGATTACAGGAGAGAGCCTGCAAAATCTCATCAATTTCCACATCAGCCACAAAAACGTCGCAACGATTTTGACTGCTCAAGCGGACAATCCTTTTGGATACGGACGGATTATCCGCAATACCGACGGCGAAGTCCTCAAGATTGTCGAGCAAAAAGACGCCAACGACTTCGAGAAGCAAATCAAGGAAATCAACACAGGAACCTATCTCTTTGACAATAAACGCCTCTTTGAAGCCCTGAAGGAGCTCAATACAGATAACGCTCAAGGCGAGTACTACCTGACCGATGTGATTTCTATCTTCCGTCAGGCAGGTGAGAAGGTCGGCGCTTATGTCTTGCGGGACTTTGATGAGAGCCTAGGGGTCAATGACCGCATTGCTCTGGCGACAGCGGAACAAGTCATGCGCAAACGCATCAACGCCTCCCACATGGTGAATGGCGTAACCTTCACCCAACCTGATGCGACCTATATTGATATTGATGTCACGATTGGAGCAGAAGCGGTTATCGAGGCCAATGTCGTTCTCAAGGGACAGACCACCATCGGTGAGCGGGCAGTATTGACCAATGGCACACGGGTGGTGGACAGCCAGATTGGTGCCGATGTAGTGATTAGCAATTCTGACATTGAGCATGCGGTCATCGCAGATCATGTCACCGTCGGCCCTTATGCCCACATTCGCCCAGATTCTAGCCTTGCGACAGGCGTTCATATCGGCAACTTCGTCGAGGTTAAGGGATCGTCTATCGGAGAAAATAGCAAAGCAGGCCACCTGACCTATATTGGCAATGCAGAGGTTGGGTCAGATGTCAATTTCGGTGCAGGCACTATCACGGTCAACTACGATGGCAAGCATAAATTTAAGACGGTGATTGGCAATAACGTCTTTATCGGCAGCAATTCGACCTTGATTGCTCCCTTGACGATCGAAGACAATGCCCTGACAGCGGCTGGATCCACCATTACCAAGGATGTGGGCACAGACACAGTGGCTATCGGACGGGCTCGTCAGGAAAATAAAGATGGCTACGCCAAACGCCTACCCCATCATCCAACCAGAAAATAAGATCTGCCATTTCTCAACCAAAAGGAGACAGCATGGAATTTGAAGAAAAAACCCTCCATAGGGAGACCATTTTTGAAGGTCATATCTTTACCGTAGCGGTTGATGATGTCGAGCTGCCAAACGGGCTGGGTCAGGCCAAGCGGGAGCTGATTTTCCATAAGGGAGCAGTCTGTGTGCTTGCGGTGACGCCAGAGGAGAAGATTATCCTCGTCAAGCAGTACCGCAAGGCGATAGAGAGCATTAGCTACGAAATCCCAGCAGGTAAGCTGGAAGTCGGTGAGGCGGGTAGTGAAGCAGCGGCGGCCCTGCGCGAGCTGGAAGAAGAGACAGGCTATACCGGTCAGCTGGACTATCTCTATGCTTTTTACTCAGCGATCGGCTTTTGCAATGAAAAGCTGACCCTGTACCTGGCGACGGATTTGGTCAAGGTAGACAATCCCCGTCCAAAAGATGCGGACGAGACCATTGATCTCTTGGAGTTGACCTATGATGAGTGCATGGAGATGGTGCGGTCTGGTCAGATTGTCGATGCCAAGACCATCATTGCTCTTCAGCATTATGCCTTAACACAGGGAGGTCGTCATGGGTAAGCCACTGTTGACCGATGACATGATTGCAGAGGCGCAAAAAGAAGCGAACTGGGACAAGCACACAGAGGTATCAGCCGATCGGGCAACTGGTCAGATTTACAAAAGCCGGCGGATTGAAAACACCAAGCGAGGACTTGTTCGTGCCAAACTCAATCGCCTGCTTGTGGTTGTGATTTTGCTGATACTCGCACTAATTTACGCCATGTTCAAGTTATAGGAGAAAATGATGACCATTGGAATTATTGCAGCCATGCCACAAGAGCTGGCTGAGTTGTTGTTGCATCTGGATAATCGCTTAGACGAGACGGTTCTTGGACGCACCTACCACACAGGTCGCCTCTCTGGTCAATCTGTCGTTCTGGTGCAATCTGGCGTCGGCAAGGTCATGTCAGCCATGTCAGTCGCTGCTTTGGCAGACCATTTTGGGGTGACTGCCGTCATCAATACTGGCTCAGCCGGTGCTGTTGCCCAAGGTCTTGCGGTCGGTGACGTTGTTTTGGCTGACCAGCTGGTCTACCACGATGTCGATTTGACTGCTTTTGGTTATGCCTACGGTCAGATGTCTGGGCAACCCCTTTATTTCGACACGGACGAGCGTTTGCGGTCGGCTTTTTCAGAGGCCATAGCGGAGCAGGATTTGACGAGCAGGGTTGGTCTGATTGCGACAGGAGATAGCTTTATTGCTAGCTCAGCCATCATCCAAGAGATTAAAGCACATTTTCCGCAGGTTTTGGCAGTGGAGATGGAAGGGGCTGCTATCGCCCAGGCAGCTCATAGCCTTGATTTACCAGTGCTTGTGGTGCGTGCCATGAGTGATACAGCAGATCATGAGGCCAATATCAGCTTTGATACCTTTATCATCGAGGCGGGAAAACGTTCTGCCCAGATGGTTTTAGCAGGTCTGGCCAAGCTCTAATATTAAAAATTCATGACAAGGGCTTTTTTTCCGAAAGACTGACACAAAATGATGACATTTTGTGTTTTTTTGTGGTATAATAAGCTAGAATAAGACTATATAAATAAAGTCTTTTATTAAAGTGTTGAAACGGAGAGGTCGAGTTAATGGCTAGAAATGGCTTTTTTACAGGATTAGATATAGGAACCAGCTCGATTAAGGTACTCGTTGCAGAGTTCGTTAATGGTCAGATGAATGTGATTGGGGCTAGTAATGTTCCAAGTGCAGGTGTTAAAGATGGTATCGTGATTGATATTGAAGCAGCAGCAGCAAGCGTGCGTGAGGCGATTGAGCAAGCTGAAGAAAAAGCAGGCGTATCGATTGATAAGGTCAGTGTTGCCCTTCCTGCTCAACAGATTCAGATGGAGCCAACGCAGGGCATGATTCCCATCGCAGGTAGCAGCAAAGAAATCAGAGATGAAGATGTTGAGAATGTTATCAAATCTGCTTTAATGAAAAATGTCGCCCCTGAACGTGAGGTTATCTCATTGATTCCAGAGGAGTTTACGATTGATGGTTTCAAAGGGATTCGTGACCCTCGTGGGATGATGGGAATTCGTCTTGAGATGAGAGGGACACTTTACACAGGACCGTCAACAGTTCTTCATAACCTACGCAAGGCCATCGAACGTGCTGGTCTGAAACTTGAACACACGGTAATTTCTTCTTTAGCCTTGACCGGTGCGATTTTGAACGAAGGCGAACGCGAATTCGGTGCAACTGTTATCGATATGGGGGCTGGACAGACAACCATTTCTGTCATAAAAAATCAACAATTGCAGCATAATGAAGTCTTCCATGAGGGAGGCGACTATGTGACAAAGGATATTTCCAAAGTTCTGAAAACGTCTATTCAGACAGCTGAAACCTTGAAATTTAACTTTGGCAGTGCTGATTTAGAAACGGCTAGTCAAACAGATGTTGTACAGGTTGATGTTGTCGGTTCATCACAACCGCTTGAGGTCACAGAACACTATTTGGCTGAGATTATTGTTGCCCGCATTCGTCATATTTTAGACCGCGTTTATCAGACGCTTAATCAGGCGCGTTTACTTGACATGCCTGGTGGGATAGTTGTGACAGGCGGTGGTGCTATTTTACCAGGTGTGTCTGACTTAGCTCAACAAATTTTCGGTGTTCCTGTGAAGCTTCATATCCCACATCAGGTTGGTGTTCGCAATCCGATATTTTCAACGGTTATCAGCTTGGTTGAGACAGTTGGTCAGATGAGTGATGTTGATATCATTGCTCAGGCGGCCGTATCAGGTGAAGAGTTGCTGAGACGTAAACCAATTGAGGTGACGACTTCACCCTCAACAGTGGAACGTTTAGCAAGCAAAATCTTGCCGATAGAGCCTGCTGTTGCCGAACAAGACAGTGCACAGTCTGACTATTCAGCAACGGAAGAAACGGCGGCACCTAAGAAAAAACTAGGGGACCGTTTCAGAGGACTTTTTGACAATCTCCATCTATTTGATTAAAAGCAGTAAACGAGGTGAATTATGGTATTTTCATTTGATGCGGCATCTGTTCAAGGTGCAGTGATTAAAGTTATCGGTGTTGGTGGTGGCGGTGGCAATGCCATCAACCGTATGATTGATGAAGGTGTAGCAGGCGTGGAGTTTATTGCAGCGAATACTGATATTCAAGCACTCAGCTCGTCTAAGGCTGAAACGGTTATTCAACTTGGGCCAAAATTGACCCGTGGTTTGGGTGCAGGCGGTCAGCCTGAAGTAGGTCGCAAAGCGGCTGAAGAAAGTGAAGAAGTTTTGACAGATGCCCTTGCAGGTGCAGATATGGTCTTTATCACAGCTGGCATGGGCGGTGGCTCAGGTACAGGTGCTGCACCAGTTATCGCACGTATTGCAAAGAGCTTGGGAGCTTTGACTGTTGCGGTTGTGACACGTCCCTTTGGATTTGAGGGCAACAAGCGGAGCACCTTTGCCATTCAAGGGATTGAAGAACTGCGTGAACAAGTTGACACTTTGTTGATTATTTCAAACAATAACTTGCTTGAAATCGTGGACAAGAAGACACCGCTCTTAGAAGCGCTTAGTGAAGCAGACAATGTTCTTCGCCAAGGTGTGCAAGGGATCACTGACCTCATTACCAGTCCAGGCCTCATTAACCTTGACTTTGCCGACGTTAAAACAGTCATGGCAAATAAAGGGAATGCCCTCATGGGTATCGGTATCGGTACTGGGGAAGAGCGCATTGTCGAGGCAGCTCGCAAGGCAATTTACTCTCCGCTTCTTGAGACAACAATTGATGGTTCAGAGGATGTTATCGTCAACGTGACCGGTGGTCTTGACATGACCTTGACAGAAGCAGAAGAAGCTTCTGAAATCGTTGGTCAAGCAGCTGGCAACGGTGTAAACATCTGGTTGGGCACGTCGATTGATGAGAGCATGCGCGATGAAATCCGTGTGACTGTTGTAGCGACAGGTGTTCGCAAAGACAAGGTGAACCAAGTGGCGGGTTTTAATCGTGGACCACGGACATTTGGAGCTCGTCCTGTAGCTCAACAACCAGGTGCCAACTACACAGGTGAACAAGTTAATCGTACAGAACGTTCAACTTTTGATTTGCCTACTAATCGTGAAACAACAGAAACCTTTAGCTCATCAAGACAACAAGGGCAGCACACTCCAGAAGAATCACCTTTTGGTAACTGGGACTTGAAGCGTGACAATATCGCTCGTCCAAAAGAAGGTCAATTGGACAGTCAATTGTCTGTTTCAACTTTTTCAGACCGCTTTGATGGGGATGACGAGCTAGAGACTCCACCATTCTTCAGAAATCGCTAAACATGACACGGCTACAAACGGAACAGGTCAATCGAGCTGTCCGCTCCGCTATGGAGCGAGCTGAACGAGCTGATCACGTCACAGTCGTGGCTGTGAGCAAGTATATGGATGTAGAAACCACACAAGATCTTATCAACACGGGCGTTCGCCATTTGGGTGAAAATCGTGTTGATAAGTTTCTTGATAAATACCAGCAGATACATCATCCAGACCTCACATGGCATTTTATCGGTAGTCTTCAACGTCGTAAAGTTAAAGATGTGATTGATTACATTGATTATTTTCATGCCCTTGATAGCCTAACCTTGGCTCAAGAGATTCAAAAGCGGGCCTCGAAAGTGGTGAAATGCTTTCTTCAGGTTAATATCTCAGGTGAAGAGAGTAAGCACGGTTTTACGCCTCAGGAGGTTTTAGAGTCCTTGCCGACAATCGCAGAGCTGGATAAAATTGAGGTTGTTGGTTTGATGACCATGGCGCCTTTTGAAGCCAGCCCTAACCAACTCCATCAGATTTTTGCAGCGACACGACAGCTGAGAGACCAATTACAAGACAAACAATTAAAGAATATGCCATTGACTGAATTAAGCATGGGAATGAGTGGTGATTTTGCCATCGCTATTCAAGAAGGTGCTAGTTTTGTCCGTATTGGCTCTTTATTCTTTGAGTAAAGGAGAAACCTATGGCATTTCGCGATAGATTTAGCAAAATTATCTCTTATTTTGATACCGATGATGTCAGTGACACTGAAACAGATGTTGATGTAGTGGAACCTGATATTCAACCAAGGCAGGAGGTTAATTTGCCAGAAAAACAAGAAAACGTGAGTTCAAATCGCCCGAAAGCACCAACGACAAAGCCGACTCGTCAGTATCCATCAGCATCAGCAAATTCTCGTTCAGTTGACGATGCTGGACGTGAAGGTAGAGAGCGACTAGTAGGTCCTCGCTTACCAGAGCGACCACAGGCACCTACAAGTAAACCGAGCCAGCCGATTACTCGTCCAAAAGAACAGACGATTAAGCCAGGTCAAACTCAAATCGCTATCAAGCACCCCTTGCGCTATGAAGATGCATCTGCGATTGCAGATGCCTTCACACAGGGGCAATGTCTGCTTGTTGATTTTGAGTATATGCAGGACGATGCGCAAGCGCGTCGTTGTATTGACTTCTTGACAGGTGCTTGTGTCGTTGCTAATGGTACCTTGCAGAGGGTTGGGGCAACCATGTTTTTGCTCACTCCTGAAAATGTTGTTGTTACCATGGAAAATGTTCTATCATCACATCAAGGGATACAAGAAGTTAACTACGATTACGACATGAAGAGGCGATAACGATGGGGCTAGTGATTCGATTTCTACTCTTGACCTTGTCTCTTTACTCTAAATTATTCATTGCGTATGCACTTTTATCATGGCTTCCAAGCTTGTATGACAGCGCAGTGGGACGTTTTGTTCGCTTTCTTGTCGATCCGGTTTTAGCACCGCTTCGTCGGTTCAACTTGCAGTTTGGTGGATTAGACTTTACCGTTTTTCTTGCCCTATTGTTGATTGAGCTTGCCTCTAGTTTCTTATCTTCGTTTTTATATTAAATGGCAAAGCAACTTTATCAACATTTTAATCCTAGCGAATATGAGACTGTCGAGAAGATACTGGACTTAGTCGATCGCTTAGAGACCTATTACTGTCATCAGCTAACGGGGTTTCTTGACCCTAGACAGCAAGAGATTGCTCACAGTATTTTAAGACAAGCTGGGGTCAGGTATTATTCTAGCCAGGACTATTATCCTCTGGAGCAGGCACGCTTTATTTTAGCGCCGGATTATTACCAGTTGGAGTTGACGGATTTTGAGATGGCTCTAGTCGAGATTTCCTATCATGGCAAATTTGCCCAGCTCAGCCATTCCCAAATACTGGGCTCTCTGCTAAACGGTTTAGGATTGAAGCGTCAGGTGATTGGCGACATCATCGTTGCAAAGGGTTATGCTCAAGTTGTCCTAGACCAGCAGATGGCTGATTATGCTGTTCGAGAGATAAGAAAGATGGCAAGAACAGGTGTGCAATTACGCCAAATTGACTTTGAACAGCTGATAAGGTCTGAAGAAAAAACTGCAACAACTCTTTATCTAGTTTCTAGTTTGCGCTTGGATAAACTGGTGGCTCTCTTGACTGGTCAGTCCCGTCAACAAGCGCAGGTGATGATTACCAGTGGTAAAGTTAAGGTTAATCATCGGGAGAGCTTAAAAGTCACGCAAGAGATTGCTATTGGAGATTTATTGAGTATTCGTGGTTCTGGTCGCTATCACTTGACAGAGCATATTGGTATCAGCAAAAGTGGTAAACATAAAGTCATGATTGCCAAAATAGTAAACAGTTAAGGAGGGACATGTGTTAACAGCACTTGATATTAAAGATAAAACATTTCGAAATGAATTTCGCGGTTATCATCGAGATGAGGTCAATGAATTTTTAGACATTGTCATCGATGATTATGAAACCCTAGTTCGCCTTAATCGGGAGCAGGAACAGCGTATCCGTGATTTGGAAGAAAAATTAGCCTACTTTGGGGATATGAAAGAATCTCTGACCCAGTCGGTTATACTGGCCCAAGAAACATCTGAAAAGGTAAAATTGTCTGCGCGTACAGAAGCGGATAACATCCTGAACAAAGCTACTCATGATGCCAAGCAGCTGATTGAAGAAGCTAAAGTAAAAGCGAACCAACTGCTTAGAGATGCTTCAGATGACGCCAAGCGAGTGGCTGTTGAGACAGAAGATCTAAAACGCCAGACGCGCATTTTCCATCAACGTCTACAAGCTACAGTAGAAGCACAGCTGGGACTGGTCAATGCTCCTGAGTGGCAGGAGCTGTTGCAACCGACAGTGGTTTATCTGCAAAACTCTGATGCAGCCTTCAAGGAAGTGGTAGAAAAAGTACTTGGTGAGCATATCCCTGAAATAGATGACACTGCCTCCATTGATGCGACACGCCAGTTTTCTCCAGAAGAAATGGCAGAGCTACAGCGCCGTATTGCAGAAGCTAACGCTCAGTTAGAACAGCAAGGACCAGTTCCTGATGGAACTGTCTCTGGTGACACTCAAACCTTCAAACTGAATATTTAAGCGACATAAAAACACGAACCAATCATGATATGCCAAGCGAGCAGGGGACGGTGCGAGCCCTGCCATCACTGATGATTGGTTCATCATTTTATAGCATTTTGACTGAATGTGAGTAGGTCAGAAGGTTTGGCTAACCTTACTAGCTACATAAGGGATAGAGTCTTTTGACCTGTCTGAAAAAAGGTGGTACCACGAGCTTTCGTCCTTTGAGATGAGGGCTTTTTTTCTTTTTGATAGTTTCTAAAGTAGTCCGAGATGGTAAGTAAACTAGTCTGGAAGTCTGTTTCTGAGAATGCTAAATTTCAGACTTCATTCGTGAGTTAAGAAGTATTGAGAGGCTTGCCTACCAAGGCTAAACCACTGATATAGCTGACCACAACCAAACTATCTCCTAGTCGGATTGCCCTTTAGGGCTCATCGACAATCGTGTAAAGCAACAGAAAGTGAGAACATTATGAAATTAAAAGAAACCCTTAACCTCGGTCAAACAGCCTTTCCTATGCGGGCTGGGTTGCCGACAAAAGAGCCTGAATGGCAAAAAGCTTGGGAAGAAGCCAAGATCTACCAACGCCGTCAGGAGTTAAATGCAGGAAAACCTGCCTTCCATCTCCATGATGGTCCTCCCTATGCTAACGGGAATATCCACGTTGGCCATGCTCTCAATAAGATTTCCAAGGACATCATCGTTCGTAGCAAGTCCATGTCAGGTTTTTCTGCTCCGTATGTTCCAGGTTGGGACACGCATGGTCTGCCGATTGAGCAGGTCTTGTCCAAACAAGGCGTTAAACGCAAGGAGTCAGATCTTGCTACTTATCTCGAAATGTGTCGTGACTATGCCCTGTCGCAGGTGGACAAACAACGAGAGGATTTCAAGCGTCTGGGCGTATCTGCAGACTGGGACAATCCTTATATCACTTTGACACCAGACTTTGAAGCCACTCAGCTCCGTGTCTTTGGTGCGATGGCGGACAAGGGCTATATTTACCGTGGTGCTAAGCCTGTCTACTGGTCATGGTCATCTGAGTCTGCTCTGGCAGAGGCAGAGATTGAATACCACGACCTCGACTCGACCTCGCTCTATTATGCCAATAAGGTCAAGGACGGCAAAGGCGTGCTGGATACAGATACCTACATCGTGGTCTGGACAACGACCCCATTTACCATCACAGCCTCTCGTGGCTTGACTGTCGGACCGGACATGGACTATGTGGTGGTACAGCCAGAAGCTTCTTCTAAAAAGTACCTCCTTGCTGAAGCCTTGGTTGACAAACTGGCAGACAAGTTTGGCTGGGACAGCTTTGCTATTATACAACAGCATAAGGGAGCAGAGCTGGAGTATATCGTGACCGAGCACCCGTGGGATGCCCAAGTGGATGAGCTGGTGATTCTGGGTGACCATGTGACGACCGAGTCTGGTACAGGTGTCGTCCATACGGCACCGAGCTTTGGTGAGGATGACTACAATGTCGGTGTCAAGTACGGTCTTGAGGTCTATGTGACGGTTGACGAGCGTGGGCTGATGAATGAGCTGGCGGGTCCTGATTTTGAGGGGCAGTTTTATGACAAGGTCGTGCCGGCGGTTGTGGAGAAGTTGGGTGATTTGCTTCTTGCCAAGGAAGTCATCAACCACTCTTACCCATTTGACTGGCGGACCAAGAAGCCGATTATCTGGCGGGCAGTACCGCAGTGGTTTGCTTCTGTGTCTAAATTCCGTCAGGACATCCTGGATAATATCGAGAAAACGACCTTCAACCCAAGTTGGGGTAAAACCCGCCTTTACAACATGATCCGTGACCGTGGGGATTGGGTGATCTCCCGTCAACGAGCTTGGGGTGTCCCGCTACCGATTTTCTACGCCGAAGATGGCTCACCAATCCTGAGCAAGGAAGTCACTGACCACGTGGCAGACCTCTTTGAAAAAGAAGGTTCGATTATCTGGTGGAAGCGTGATGCCAAAGACCTCCTGCCAGCAGGCTTTAGCCACCCAGGCTCACCAAACGGGGAGTTTACCAAGGAAACCGACATCATGGACGTCTGGTTTGACTCTGGTAGCTCTTGGAATGGGGTGATGAATGCCCGTGACAACCTTGCCTATCCAGCGGATCTTTACCTTGAAGGCTCAGACCAGTACCGTGGTTGGTTCAACTCGTCTCTAATCACTTCTGTCGCTGTCAATGGGCATGCGCCGTACAAGAGCATTCTCTCTCAAGGTTTTGTCCTTGATGGTAAGGGCGAGAAAATGTCCAAGTCCAAGGGCAATATTATCTCGCCAAACGATGTCGCTAAGCAATACGGGGCTGAGATTCTCCGCCTCTGGGTGACTTCGGTTGATACCTCAAACGACGTGCGGGTATCGATGGACATCCTCGGTCAGGTGTCTGAAACCTACCGTAAAATCCGCAATACCTTGCGTTTCCTACTGGCTAATACCAGCGATTTCAATCCTGCGACAGATACAGTCGCCTTTGATGACCTTCGTAGCGTTGACCAGTACATGACCGTAGCCTTTAATGCGCTTGTGGCAACTGTCCGTGCGGCCTATGACAGCTATGATTTTATGACCATCTATAAGAGCGTGGTCAACTTCATCACGGTTGAATTGTCCGCTTTCTATCTGGATTTTGCCAAGGATGTGGTCTATATCGAAGCGGAAAATAGCACAGCGCGTCGCCAGATGCAGACAGTCTTCTACGATATCTTGGTGAAGCTGACCCAGCTCTTGACCCCAATTTTACCGCACACCGCAGAGGAAATCTGGTCTTATCTGGAGCACGAGACCGCAGACTTTGTTCAGCTGACCGACCTGCCAGAGGCGGTTGAATATGACAATAGCGCCGCTATTTTAGCAGCGTGGACCGACTTTATGGACTTCCGCACCAGAGCCCAAAAAGCCTTGGAAGAAGCCCGCAATGAGAAAATCATCGGTAAATCGCTAGAAGCCCACCTTACGGCTCAAGTGACAGCCAGTGAAAAAGCAGCGCTGGAAGCCCTCAACTGTGATCTAGCCCAGCTTCTTATCGTCTCCAAGCTAACCCTTGTAGAAGCTACTGAAAACAACTTTAGTGTCGAGCGTGCTGCAGGTGAGGTCTGTCAGCGTTGCCGCCGCATTGATGAAACGACCAAAGAGCGTGCCTACGGTGCCACCATCTGTGACCACTGTGCCGCTATCATCGAAGCTGAATTTCCAGAAGCAGTCGCAGAAGGATTTGAAGGGTAAAATAAATAAAAATCAGAGAAATATTATTTCCCTGATTTTTGATATTAGATAGTAACTTTTTACAACACAATAGTTGCCTTGTTTATTGGTAAATAGAAAAATTTAATAGCTTTCTTCTTCGCGAACAGTATAAAATTGCCTGTTTGGTGACTCGAAACTAAAGTTTTTATAAGGTAGTTCGTTTAAGTCACTCACCGCTGGACTGACCGTTTTGACAAGTTGGTAAACCATCTCGATGTTATGAGTGAAAAAGAGCAAATTAGGCTGATTACCAAGCAACTCTGGCGAATACTGTTCAATGAAAGCTGTAGAATAGACCACAAAACTAGTTTGGCTATCCGGTGAGATTTTCATTTCAAATGTCGGAAACTCTAAGATGATATCTTCTTTGACAATGATAAATCCCATCTTACTCCAAAAATTTTTTTCGGCTTCAACATCTGCTACATAAATCATGGTTTTGTATGGATTATTAAACATCATTTCTCCTTTAATCTAGTAAAACTGTCGGTAAACATAAGGATTTTCTGGTGGTGATATGGCAGAGCTTTCTGTGATATCTAAGGCGGGCAGGTAAAAATCTAAGCTTTGATTGTAAGCTTTAGTTAGCTGACCACTCACTTGTATCCAAGTATTATCATCATAACTCATTTCATTGCCTTTTGTCAAGAGACCATAAACACCCGAATCAGCGATGCAGTGAATAATGCCAAACCGAAAGAGATACTGCTGCCCTTCGGCTTCGGGGTCCTTGTAGACAAAACCTGAGTAACTGATTGTTTTCCCCATAAAGTGATCTGGGAAAAGGTAAATTAGCTCCATGACTTCCATGTAATTGTCATTGGTAATCGTAATATGGTTTCTCTGCTGGTAGCGCGAGAGGCTCTTTGCCATCTGGAGCTCGTAATTCTTTTTTGTAAAAAATAAGCTAGTATCTGGCTTTAAATACTGAATATCTGTACCATCAGCGCTTTGCAATTGGCTATCCGCATCAACTTCTGCCGCCAAGGGGAACTGATAGCCTTTGCTAGCGACGGTAGTGGCATCAAGAGTGACTGTTGGAATGAAAAAACCAATAAGTAAAGGAATAGCTAAAGTCAGCAGACTTCCCCAGCCCAGCTGTTTATGCTGATGCTTATCTAACTGTTTAACCCATATTATGAGTTGCACCACAGCTAAAATGAAGGAAATTCCCATTGACAAAAAGGCGAGATAAGTGTAGCGGGTATTGATGTATTGATCCAGTTTACCAGTCCAGTAAAGGTACATCCCCAACTCACAGTAACCTGCTAGAATAATAAAACGTTTCATCCAATGACCTCCAAGATAAGACAGTAGATTAAGACAACTCCCCCAGCAACACCGATAAATTGCCCAATGAAGCGCTTTTTGAAGACCCGAAACATGAGTAAGAGATTTTTTATATCGATGATTGGTCCAAAAAGTAAAAATGCAATAACAGGAGGAAGTCCAAAATTTGACATCAAGGAAGCCCCAATAAAGGCATCTGCTTCTGAACAGAGCGACATGACAAAAGCTAGCAGCATCATCAAGAGAATCGCTATCAGCGGATGATTATCAATAGCAAAGAATAACCGAGTAGGGATATAGATTTGCATGCTTGCGGCCAATAAGGCTCCAAAAACCAAGTAACGACCGACATCGAAAATCTCGTCAATAGCATGTGCCAGTGCGGCAAATACTTTTTGTGCGACACTTAGCTGACTATAGTGGTGTAGGTGGGGGATTTCTGCTTGCTTGTCTAGAATATCAGGTTCAAGAACAAAGCCAAGTAAAAGCCCCAAAACAATAGCAACCAGACTTGAGCCCAAGAAACGCAAGAACATAATCCTAAAAGAATGCCCGAAAGCCGAGTACGTTGCAAATAAGACGATGGGGTTAATAACAGGAGCTGTCGTCATAAAGGGAATAGCAGTGTAACTAGGGACCTTTTTTTTGAGAAAACGACCAACAATCGGCACAATACCACACTCACACGATGGAAAAACAAAACCGATAAAGGTACCAAAGATAATGCTAAGCACTTTGTTTTTTGGCAACCAAGATTGAAGACGGTCAGGGGTGACAAAGACATCGATAAAACCAGACAAAATAGCGCCTAAAAAGACAAATGGCAGTGCTTCAATAATGATTGATAAAAAAATGGCAAATAATTGTAAGACTGAATGGGGAAGTTGAGAAAAAATGGTCATAAAATGGACATCTCCTAGCCTCCTTATAATGATTAAACCTATTATACACTAAAAAAGGCTTGTTTAGCTAATAAAAGTTAAACTACTGAGAGAACACAGGGTCGAAAAGAACTATTAAAACGGATGAATGGACAGGTATCATGAATGCTGTTTTTTCTGCTTGAGTCAAAAAGAAGAGTATGCTATGTGAGGAATATTGCTTATTAGGACAGCTAACCTGATGGCAAGCGACAGTCAACGATTCAGCTTGTGGTAAAATAGGGGAGATTATTTTCAAGACAGGATTTTGTTTGACAGGACTTATTTAATCTGCTAGACTATTGTTAATACTAGACGGAGGTAAGAGGACGTGAACAAGTAAGTCTACTGATAAGTGTTATCTGGTAGGTTTTCCTAGTTTGACCAGGCTTGTTTGTGCGTCCATAGAGTGCCTCTTTTGGCATGATTTTTGACGTATTCCCTACTGGATAAGTAGGGAATTTTATGTTGAGACACACCAAAGGAGGAACGATGTTACAACTGAAAGATGTTACTATTACCCATAAAAAAGATTTACAAGTTATTGTTGAAAACCTATCCTTAGTTGTCAATCCTGGTGACAAACTAGCTATTATCGGTGAGGAGGGGACGGGTAAATCAACCTTAATTCAAGCAATACTTGCCTCTCATCTCACTGAGTCTTATGCTGATGTGACAGGGCATATCAGCAGTCACTTTAACCGTATCGGCTATCTTCCGCAGAGGTTGCCTGAACAGTTGCTAAACCAGACAGTGACAGATTTTATTTATGCCGATATGGCTATTGAACAATTTGATTTTGCTCTTTTTTGGAAGTATGTGGAACGTTTTGATTTACCGATAGAGCGTTTCGAGGAAAAGCAGGAGAGCCTGTCTAGCTTATCTGGCGGTGAAAAAATCAAGTTACAACTTCTCAAGATATTAGTTGGGAATCCTGATCTGTTGGTGCTTGATGAACCAAGTGGAGACTTGGACTTGGCAACCTTGATTTGGTTAGAAGATTTTATTCGACAAACAGATAAGACAGTTATCTTTATCTCTCATGATGAAGAATTATTAGCCAGAGCAGCCAGTCACATTCTTCATTTAGAATTAGTAAAAAAACGCCGTGAGGCTCGCTGGACACTTTATAAGGGGACCTATGATAACTATAAAAAAGAGCGTAGCGAAGCCCTGACAAAACAGCTTCAGGTTGCCACCAAACAGCGAGATGAGTCTGCCAAACGCCTCATGAAAAACCAACAACTGCAACAACGTGTTGAGCATCAGCTGCGTCAGACTAAAAATGATGTCGCTGGGCGTCTTTTAGCTAAGAAGATGAAGTCGTTGAAATCTCAGGCGAAGCGATTTGACCGAGAAAGTCAAGAATTTATAGATTTTCCTGAGGACACGGATAGCATTAACCTTTTCTTTTCTGACGTTACCCCTCTTCCAAAACAAAAAAAACTCTTGTTCTGGGAACACAAGCCTTTATTGACAGGGCAATGCCTTAGTTTGAGCTTACGAGGGCAGGATAGGCTTGCTATTATCGGAAAAAATGGTGTCGGTAAGACAAGATTACTGATGACTATTAGAGATGAACTGATTGAGCGAGAACATCTTTCAGTGGGCTATATGCCGCAGGACTACCATCAAATCTTGCCAGAACAGACGTCCGCTTTAGAGGTATTGACAGAGCGAGTGAGCGAAGAAGCGGCTAGAAGCCTGCTGGCTAGCCTCCAGTTCACGAGACAGGAAATTCAGCATGCTGTCGGTGAGCTTTCGGGCGGACAAAAGGCCAAACTTTGTCTTGCAAAAATGGTCTTAGAGAAAAACCAGATTATTTTGCTAGATGAACCGACTCGGCATTTGTCTCCGACATCTCAAGAAGAGTTTAGAAGACTCATACAAGCTTATCCGGGTGCCATTATTGTCGTGACGCACGATAGAGCTTTGCTAAACGCTCTGGACTGGCAACTATTAGATTTGGAACATCATTAAAACGGTTGGGAAGTCCAACCGTTTGCTTAGGTATTATCTTGTTTCAATCGCTCGCGCTCCAAACGCAGTTTACGGTTGGGGTTGAGCGTGTTGAACAGCTCCTCTAATTTTTCAGCTGTCCAAACATCAGCAGCTGACACAAAATTACCATTCTTGTCCTTAAAAGATATCGGTTTATCGCCCATGCTTGACCCTCCCTTGATAAGATTTTAGCACAAGTTATTTTGCCATTTACTCAATGAAAAACGAGACGATGAGCGAGAATTTCAGCCAATATATTTGCCATAGCATCAGTCAAAGGAGCCTTTTTTGCAAACAAATCTCTCATTGCTCTTGTTTTTTAGGCAACGCGCTTGATTAGGTTGTTACAGCCTTTGTTTATTTTGTCGCTTCTAGGCTCGCTCTCCAATTTTTAGGCTCGGGTTGATAAGGTCACCCGAAGCCCTACTCGCTTTTTCATTTTAGGGCGAGTAGCTGAAAGAGTCCACTGGACTCTTTCACTAATCCACAAACTCGAACTCAAAGTTGCCGATGCGGACGGTATCACCGTCTTTGGCACCGCGTTCTCGGAGGGCTTCATCGACTCCCATACCACGCAACTGGCGGGCAAATTTCATGATGGATTCGTCGCGTTCCATGTTGGTCATGACAAAGAGGCGTTCCAGTTTTTCACCAGACAGCACCCAAGCCGCATCGTCGTCACGGCTGATGTCAAATGGTCTCTGATCTTCGGTGAAGCCGTAGTAGGCTTCCTCATCCAACATCTCGTCCTCGTTGTAAAGGAGAAACTCGTCTGTCTTGGCCAATAAGTCAGCGGTTGCCTCTAAAAGAGCATCCAACCCCTGATGAGCAATCCCTGAAATTGGAAAAATCTGTGGTAACTCATCAAATTCATCGTAGTTGGCAGCGAGTTGCTCCTTGAAGAGAGCCAGATTGTCCTCAGCCTCTGGCATATCCATCTTGTTGGCCACAATAATCTGAGGTCGCTCCATGAGGCGCAGGTTGTAGGTCTCTAGCTCCTTGTTGATGGCGACGTAGTCCTCATAGGGATCTCGCCCCTCACTAGCAGACATGTCAATCACATGAAGAATGACGCGTGTCCGCTCGATGTGACGGAGAAACTGAGTACCCAAGCCCACACCCTGACTAGCACCTTCAATCAGACCTGGTAGGTCAGCCATGGCAAAGCTATCGCCAGACTTGGTTCTGACCATGCCAAGGTTAGGCACGATGGTGGTAAAGTGATAAGCCCCAATTTTAGGCTTAGCTGCAGAAACCACACTGAGCAGGGTTGATTTGCCGACGGACGGGAAACCAACCAGACCAACATCAGCCAAAATCTTCAATTCCAGCTCGAGGTCTCGCTCTTCACCAGGCTCACCATTCTCAGCAATCTCTGGTGCAGGGTTGCGTGGTGTTGCAAAACGAATGTTACCACGCCCTCCGCGACCGCCTTTGGCGACGATAAATTCCTGACCGTGCTCGACCAGATCGGTGATGACCTTGCCAGTCACTGCGTCCTTGATGGTCGTTCCTTGAGGAACACGCACATAGAGATCCTTAGCGCCCTTGCCGTGCATGCCCTTAGTCATGCCTTTTTCGCCGGATGGCGCCTTAAATTTGCGGTTGTAACGAAAATCCATCAGGGTCCGCAAGCCTTCATCAACGATGAAAATCACATCGCCCCCACGACCGCCATCACCGCCCCAAGGACCGCCATCTGGCACGTATTTCTCACGGCGAAAAGCCACCATTCCATCACCACCACGTCCAGCTTTAACGCTGATTTTGGCAGTATCTAAAAACATACTCATAGTTTAGTTATTCTTTCTTTAGTTGAAGTCTGGTCGGACAAGTACAGCAAGTCTGAGTTTTGCTTCACTCGATGACTTAACTAATCTTGTTAAGCCAATCTGGTCTTTAGCATGTCGAGCCGACAACTTTCTTGAGCTGTTGCTGCTCTGCTATTGTCCGCACCAATGAAAAAACGCTGGGTAGCGTTTTAACGGATGGCTGAATAAGCGCTCAAAATCAAGCTCCCAATGGTTACTAGAACCATCAAAAGAACGACGAAGAGCGTCAAGCGTTCGAACCATGTTTTTTTACGTGGACCTTGATCACCAAAAGCCATGTGTCACCTCATTCATTGTTTACTATACTCTGCCATTTTACCATAATTTTAAAAAAATCGCAAAGCAAAATGCTAAAGTAGCCTCTTAAAACTTAAATTATTTATTGGGATATCCAAAGTAGGGAAGCATGGTTTTAGATTGACAAATCAAGGGATAATTGTATATACTAGAGATAAGAAAATCAGTTAACATAAGGAGGTTGGCATGGCAAGGATTTTGGTGACAGGGGGAACAGGCTATATCGGTTCCCATACCTGTGTGGAACTTCTAGAAAGCGGACATCAAGTGATTGTGCTGGATAATCTGCGTAATTCAAACGTTAAAAGTTTAGCTGTTGTTGAAGAATTGACAGGACAGCAGGTTACCTTTTATCAGGGAGATATTCGAGATGCGGAGCTCTTGCGCCAGATTTTTGAAAAAGAAGCGATTGACCATGTGATTCATTTTGCGGGTCTAAAAGCTGTCGGAGAGTCTTCACAGATTCCGCTGGACTATTATGATAACAACATCTCAGGGACAGTTAACTTGCTCAAGGTGATGGCAGATTATGGCTGCAAAAATATCATTTTCAGCTCATCGGCAACTGTTTATGGTAACCCTCATACCGTTCCAATTACGGAAGAATTTCCCTTGTCAGCGACTAATCCTTATGGTCGAACAAAGCTGATGTTGGAAGAGATTCTAACGGATCTCTACCATTCTGACAAGAGTTGGAACATCGTGTTGCTCCGCTATTTTAACCCGATTGGAGCGCATGTATCCGGTGATTTGGGAGAAGATCCACGTGGGATTCCAAACAATCTCCTGCCTTATGTTACCCAAGTGGCTGTTGGAAAACTGAAGCAAGTCAGTGTCTTTGGGGATGATTATGATACCGTTGATGGCACTGGTGTCCGAGATTATATTCATGTGGTGGATTTAGCTAAGGGACACGTTGCTGCTTTGAAGCGCCTAGCACCCGAGACCGGGCTATCGATTTACAACCTTGGGACAGGTCAGGGCTATTCAGTTCTAGAGATTATTCAACAGATGTCAGAAACGGTGGGTCGCGACATTCCTTATCAGATTGTGGCAAGACGTCCTGGGGACATTGCAACTTGCTATGCCAAGGTCGATAAGGCCAGTCGTGAGCTAGGATGGACAGCGACGCTTGGCATCAAGCAGATGTGTGATGACGCCTGGAGATGGCAGAGCAAACACCCTCAAGGGTTTGAAGACTGATGGATGATACAGGGCATTTTGTCCTGTTTTTCATCGTCACCGTTTGTTCGTTTACCAAAACCTCTCCTTGTGGTATAATGGAATATAAAACATCAACAGCTGTTGGAGGAGGTGGTTCACCTGTTAACCAAGGAAAAAATTGCGGATATCAAGGCTAGTGTTAACATTGTTGATGTGATTAACGAGGTGACACCGCTTGTTAAACAGGGGAGACAATTTTTGGGGCTCTGCCCATTTCACAAAGAAAAGACGCCCTCTTTCAACGTTTTGGAGGATAAGCAGTTTTATCACTGTTTTGGTTGTGGCAAGTCAGGCGATGTCTTCAAATTCTTGGAAGAGTATCGGCAAGTTAGTTTTACCGAAGCAGCTCACATTTTGGCGGAACGGGCTGGGATTCCTTTAGTCAGGCAGCAGTCGTTACCTCAGCAGCAATCACAGCACCCTCATCAACAGCTCTATGACATCAATCGCGATGCCGCTAAATTTTATCAGGCGGTTCTGATGACAACCACGCAAGGAGCAGCCGCCAAAGCTTACCTTGCTAAGCGAGGCTTGACAGATGAGTTGCTGACGTATTTTGGCATCGGTCTTGCGCCAGATGAGTCTGACTACCTTTATCAAAACCTATCCAAAAAGCATGATGAAAAAACATTGAGTGATTCAGGGCTATTTAACTGGAGTGAGGATCGTGCTTTTGATGCTTTTCGTGATCGGATTATGTTCCCTCTGCTTGATGATAGTGGTCGACCTATTGGATTTTCAGGGCGGATTTGGCGGGACAATGGCAGAGCGAATCAGCAGGCTAAGTATAAAAATACGCGTTCAACGCCCATTTTTAATAAATCCTATGAACTCTACCACTTAGATAAGGCTAAAAGCGTGGCGAAAAAAACAGGTGAACTCTATCTGATGGAAGGGTTCATGGATGTTATCGCTGCTTATCGGGCTGGGGTCACAAACGCTGTAGCGACCATGGGAACAGCTTTGACACCAGAACATATTGCGCACCTAAAGCCTTATATCAAGAAAGTCATTTTAGCCTATGATGGCGATCAGGCTGGGCAAGCTGCTATCGACAAGTCCTTAACTCTGTTAACCAATCTGACAACAGAAATTGTTCGACTGCCTGAACAGCTGGACCCTGATGATTTTTTACAAAAGCATTCTGAAGAAGAATTGGCCCGTTTTCTGACCCAATCCCGAATCAGTCAAGTAGAGTTCTATGCTCACTATTGGTTGCCAGATAATCTAGACAATCTTCAAGCCCAGATTGCTTATGTGGAGCAGATGGCACAGCTCATTGCTCGTGAGTCGTCAATCATAGCTCAGTCTAGTTACTGCCAATTAGTGGCGGATTTGCTGCCTGACTTTGATTATTTTATGGTTGAGCAAGCTGTCAATCAGCAGCGCCTACAGCAACCTGAGCCTAATCGGTCACCTGCTAAGCCCTTGCCTGCTAGCTGGCAGCAACTTCCTCAAACTTCTTCGCAAAAAGGAGGGCTAGTCAGGGCTGAGCAACAGCTGTTTTATCGCTTATCGACTCAGCATCATCTCTTGCAAGAGTTCAGGTATAACGAGGATTTTGCCTTTGTAACACCCGCTCTTCAAACCTTATATGAGAACTTGTTGGCTGAGGAGGTGATTGACTCCCAGATGCTGTCTGAGCTTTCTGATGACAGTCGACAGGCCTATTATGATGTTCAAGCAGAACATTTTCCAGAGGTCATGCCCGAGGGTGAGATTGAAGAGTTGCTCTACTGGCGGCAACATTATTTGAGCCAGCAAGAACTTGCCCAGCACCAGCGTGCTGTTCGTGAACACAGTAAACAAGGGAATTTGCTAGAGGCAGAAGATGCTCTGGCAGCCCTCATCGCCCAAAAAAGGCGTTTAGAATAGGAGTTTGTATGACAAAACAACAAGACATTTCAACCTTTAACGTTCAAGTTGCAGAATTTATTCGTAAACATAAGGCAGCAGGGACAGCTGTAGACGATGTGGTCACTGAGCAGCTCGTGATTCCCTTTAGCTTGGATGCGGATCAGATTGATGACCTCTTGACAAGACTGACTGACGGTGGTCTTGCGATCACCGATAAGGAAGGCAATCCGTCAACTACCTACCAAATTGAAGAAATCAAACCTGAAGAATTGAGCGACGAAGAATTGCTTGGTAGTAATTCTGCCAAGGTCAATGACCCTGTCCGCATGTACCTCAAGGAAATCGGTGTCGTGCCGCTCTTGTCTAACGAGGAAGAAAAAGAACTGGCTCTCCTGGTTGCGGAAGGCAATGTCGAAGCCAAGCAACGTCTGGCAGAAGCAAACTTGCGTCTGGTGGTGTCCATCGCCAAGCGCTATGTTGGTCGGGGTATGCAGTTCCTTGACCTGATCCAAGAGGGCAATATGGGGCTCATGAAGGCTGTTGATAAGTTTGACTATGCCAAAGGCTTCAAATTTTCAACCTATGCCACTTGGTGGATTCGTCAGGCCATTACCCGTGCCATTGCCGATCAGGCTAGAACCATTCGGATTCCTGTTCACATGGTTGAAACCATCAACAAGCTGGTCAGGGAGCAACGCAATCTCTTGCAAGAACTGGGAACAGAACCGACACCTGAGCAGATCGCAGAGCGGATGGACATGACTCCTGATAAGGTGCGTGAGATTTTGAAAATTGCTCAAGAACCTGTGTCTCTTGAAACTCCAATCGGCGAAGAAGATGACAGCCATCTGGGCGATTTCATCGAAGATGAAGTGATTGAGAACCCTGTTGACTACACCACGCGCGTGGTGCTGCGCGAGCAATTGGACGAAGTCCTAGATACCCTGACTGACCGCGAGGAAAACGTGCTACGTTTACGCTTTGGGCTGGACGATGGCAAGATGCGCACGCTCGAAGATGTAGGTAAGGTCTTTAACGTGACCCGTGAGCGCATTCGTCAAATTGAGGCAAAAGCGCTACGCAAACTCCGCCATCCGTCCCGTAGCAAGCAACTCAAAGACTTTATTGATGAGTGAGAGTGAAACAGACATCGGTAGCCCAAGGGCTCGATGTCGTTGTTTCACCTCCGCAAGGTTGGCTAGGATTTTCATAGCCTGTAGGGCGTAGAATGTCCAGCCAACTACTGCGTCATGTTATTTGAGGTAAGCCTGTTTAGCTGATGATAGTCATGGTGTAGAACGATGTCATTATTCCAGAGGACCTTCTGAGCGATGAGCTTAGAAGGTTGGTAGCGAACCAAAGGTAGAATTTGCAATACTTTAGCGTTCAATTTCGTCTGACGAAAGTGCGGTTCATGTCAGAAAACCCTTGTACTGCTGAGCGAATCGAAGACAGCCTAAGACCTTAATTTATTCTTTTTGTGCCTGTTTTTTAGGAGAAGATATAATGATAAGCATACGCCCTATGTCTGTGTCTGACATTCCTCAGAAAGTTACTATCCAATTAGCAATTTTTCAAGAGACCTATCAAGGTTTGGTTGGTGATGACTATTTAAACTCCCTTAGTTTGCCCCAGCTCATGGAGCGCACGAAGGATAGATTAGACACTGAAGCTACTTTTTTGGCCTGGCTGAATCAGGAGCCTATCGGTTTTATGACTTGTCGTCAAGTTTCGGCTGACGAGGGTGAGATTTCAGCGATTGGCGTTCTAGCTTCACACCAGAAACAGGGGATAGGAGCCTTATTGCTAGAGGCAGGGATAAAGCGCTTGTCAAACTGTTCAAAAATTTTTTTTGGGGTTTTGGCTGACAATCGCCGAGCTGTTGATTTTTACAATAATCAAGGCTTTACATTGAGTGGCAAACAAAAAATACTGACAATAGGGGAGCCTTTGTTAGCTGAGGAAATGGTTAAGACACATTAGAAGAGGAAGAGGAAATGGCTTACACCGACCAAGAGATTGAAGACATCAAAACCCGCATTTTGCAGGCTTTAGAAGAGGTGATCGACCCTGAATTAGGCATTGATATTGTCAATTTAGGACTGGTTTATGAGATTCGCTTTGAGCAAAATGGCCGAGCAGAAATTGATATCAGCTTGACGACCATGGGTTGTCCTTTAGCTGATTTGATTACAGACCAGATGTATGATGTGTTGAAAACCATACCAGAGGTGACCTCATCCGAGGTCAAGCTGGTCTGGTACCCCGCCTGGTCACCTCAGCGCATGAGCCGTTACGCACGTATTGCTCTGGGGATAAAATTATAGCGCAATGATAAAAATGAACCTACAGGTGATTTAGGTTCATTTTTTGTTGATCGTTCTTGGGATATTTAACGCATGGTGACAAATTCTTCTGCACCAGTTGGGTGGATAGCAACAGTGTTGTCAAAGTCTGCCTTGGTTGCTCCCATCTTAATCGCCACGGCGAAGCCTTGAATCATCTCATCGACCCCATAGCCGATACCGTGAAGACCGACAACTTTCTCCTTGTCACCTGCCACAACCAGCTTCATCTTGCAAATTTGACGATGGCTGGCGACAGCGGTATACATGGAGGTGAAGGTTGAGGTATAGACCTTAATCTGGTCTTCTCCGTAGGTGTTCTTAGCTTCTTCCTCAGTTAAGCCGACAGTGCCGATAGCTGGGTGGCTAAAGACGACAGTGGCAACGTTGGTGTAATCTAGCTTCAATCCTGTTTGACCGTTAAAGAGGCGCTCAGACAAACGACGACCTGCAGCCACGGCAACTGGTGTCAGCTCGATTTTACCATTGACGTCGCCTAGAGCGTAGATGCCGTCAATGTTGGTCTCCTCAAACTCGTTAGTCGCAATATAACCACGATTGTTGAGGGCTACGCCAGTGGCCTCCAGATTGAATCCTGAGATGTTTGGTTTGCGACCGATAGCCCAGATGAGGGTATCGACAGTGTAGCTCTGCCCATTTTCCAAAAAAAGTGTCAGGCTACCGTCGGCGTTTTTGACCACCTCTTTAGGCACAGAAAAAATATGGAGGCTCGGACCGTTTTTAGCCATTTCCTCGACTAGACCGTCGATGATAAAGTTATCAAAGTTCCGCAATGGCGCGTGCTGGCGGACGAAGAGATGGGTCTCTGCCCCTAGGGCGTGGAGGACACCAGCCACTTCAACGGCGATGTAGCCTGCGCCAACAACTGCTACTCGTTTAGGCACGGCATCTAGCTCAAAGAAGCCATCAGAGGTGATGCCATACTCTGCTCCTGGTAGATCAGGAACGACCGCATGACCACCAGTTGCAATTAGGATATGGGGAGCAGTGTAGCGCTCACCGTTGGCTTCAACCGTATGGGCATCAATAAATTTAGCGTAGGCCTGAACTAACTCAACACCGTTGTTGTCAAACCCACGATCGTAAGACACATGGATACGGTCAATGTAGGCCTGGCGGTTAGCTTTTAGCGTCCCAAAATCAAAGTTGTTGGTCGTCACATCGAAACCGTAATCGGCAGCGTAGTGGTTGATGGCTTCGGCCACCTGAGCCCCATACCACATGACTTTTTTAGGGACACAGCCTAGGTTGACACAGGTGCCACCAATATCTTTTGCTTCAAATAGGACAACCTTGGCACCGTGCATTGCAGCACGATTGGCAGAAGCGATACCACCACTACCTGCTCCAATCACGATGTAATCATATTCTTTTACCATGAGAACGTCTCCTTACTTTACTAATAAATCTACTTTAGCACAAAAAATCATCGCAGACAATTTTCTGCTACGATTATGATTGTTCATCTGTGGTTAGTCCATCTTTGTGGTCTGATTAGTTAAAGACATTGGCGTAGATGAGATTATCAGCATTGGACTGGAGATGGATGGGCTCAAAGACCCAACGATTGCCCTCGAGGACACTTGTGATGAACCGTCGGGATAAGGTTGAGGTGAAGGTATTATCTGTAATGGTTACCTGACCAACCTCTGACGAATGTTGACCGACGCTCCCGCCGTAGGCAATAATCTGACCGTCTGAACCGATATAGGGCAGGAAGTGATTGTTTTGAATTGTAATGTGGTTACTCACCAGTTGGTTAGGGTTGTTGAGCTGATAATTTGGGTCGATAGCTTTTAGCATCCCACCATCCCATTCGCCATTGTTTGATGATGCGTCTAGCTGGATAGCTTCTGCAATAAAATTATGGATGCTACGGTTGCCAATTTCTGTGACAGCTGTTAGTTCGGGAGCGTAGCCTTCAAACACATTGTCCGAAAAGACGGCCTGTTGTACCCCACCGAGATCAAAAATATGGCTGGATAGTTGCTGTACCATGGTGAAGCGGTTATTAAAAATCTGCCAATCGTAGCCATGATTGGCCATGAGGATAAACTGATTGCCCTGTGTTAAATCTTTGGCTTCGACTGTTAGCCCCTGAATGGTAAAATGTGAGAGCCCATCGGTTGCTTCAGGGCCTGTTGTCAGCCCGAACCAGCGTGCTGAGCCGTCAACAACTAAGGTTGTGTCCTGACCACGGAGCTCTACATTTGAGGTCAAAGTAATATAATCTGTCTCAGGGGTTTGGCTTCCAATGGCGAAGCGACCAGGAGGAAAGAGCAAACGTGAGCTTGATTTTGTTTGGGCAGTATTCAAAGCCTCTTGTAGAATTTTGTTGTTTTCAGTGGCTGTGTTATCCTCACGAAACCCTAAGGTGGTCACCCAAACGAAATCTTCTTCAGCAAGGTCAGTTAGCTGACCGAGGTTTGGGAAAGTGGCATCATAGCGGTATTGCACCTTGCCATCAATCTCTTTGAGTTGGATACCGTTGACTTGTCCGTCTTCCTTTTCACCGTCTTCTGGATGATTGGCAATAGTCACTGTCTCACCGAGACGATAGGCGGTATCAATGGCACGTAATTGAGTTTCGGCGACCCCGCTCATCATCTTGCCTTGGTTATAGCTCAAATCATAGACAATCAGGTTATTCCCATCAATCGTTACTTTTTTACTGGAAATGACCTGCGCTATGTTATTTTTCAGGGTATCTAAGGGAGTGCCGTCGGTGTTTTTGCTGGCTGATTTAAGGAGAATAACCTGTTGCCCAACTGCAAAAGTAGGTTTTGGGTCTTGTAACTTGATTTGCCAGAGGGTTTTGACACTGGGGGTTTGCCCGTTCTCTATTTGACGAACGACATTGTAAAGGGTAAGTGAGCTGACAAGCAACAGGCTTAGTAAGGTGATGTTAAGAGTAACTTGTCGTCGTCTCCTGACGCGATTGATTCGTTTTGGCACATTTTCCTCCATAGATATAATGACCCTATTGTACCATATTTTAGGAGGTTATGACCGAAAAAGACAGTGACTTTTATCTGTTTGTTCAGTTTTTATCGTGATAACTTTTTAACTTGTTCCATGGCTTAATGTTATGGTATAATAGAGTGATATTCTGCTTAATCAACAAAGAAAGGAGAAGCGGATGCGTCATGTGTTTATCATCGGCAGCAGAGGATTGCCGGCTAAGTATGGTGGCTTTGAGACCTTTGTTGAGGAATTGGTCACTCACCAGCAATCAAAAAACGTGACCTATCATGTCGCCTGTCTGTCTGATAGCGATCATGGCACCCATTTCTTCTACCGAGGGGCAGACTGCTTTACCATCAACCCACCTCAACTGGGAGCAGCACGTGTCATGGCTTATGACTTGATGGCGGTCCGATACGCCCTAAAACTAGTCAAAACAAAAGGCTGGGAGCGTCCGATTTTTTACCTTTTGGGTAATACCATAGGTGGCATCATGCCTCTCTTTGCTCGTCAGATTTGGTCAGTAGGGGGAGTGTTTTACATCAACCCTGACGGTCTGGAATGGCGACGCACTAAGTGGCCGCGTCCTGTTCGTGCCTACCTGAAACTGGCTGAGCGGTTCATGTGCCAGACGGCTGACCTAGTTATCGCTGACAATATCGGTATAGAAGATTACATTAAGCAAGCCTATCCCAAAGCTAAGACGACTTGCATCGCCTATGGCACGACAGTGGAACCAACCCCTCTGACGCCGACAGATGCGCAGGTGCGGGCTTACTTTGACCAGCATAACTTGAGAGAAAAAAATTACTACCTGATCTTGGGGCGTTTTGTCCCTGAAAATAACTACGAAACCATTATTCGCGAGTTTATGGAAAGTCGTACCCAGAGAGATTTGGTCATTATTTGTAACCAAGAGGGCAGTGCTTATTTTGAACGGTTGAAGCAGGCGACAGGATTTGACCGTGATTCTCGGATCAAGTTTGTCGGGACAGTTTATGACAAGCCTCTTGTGGCTTATATCCGCCAGCAGGCCTTTGCCTATATCCATGGTCATGAGGTCGGAGGAACCAATCCTAGTCTGCTAGAAGCCTTAGCACAGACTGATCTAAACTTGGTGTTAGATGTGTCCTTCAACCGCACGGTGGCAGGACAAAATAGCTATTACTGGACCAAGCAAGAGGGCAACCTAGCTAGTCTGATTGACGACGTGGATAGTCAGACTGATTTTACAGTTCTGGGACAGATGGCTAAGGGCATTATCCGTGACCAGTACACTTGGGAAAAAATTGTTGGAGAGTATGAGGATTTGTTTTTAAATGAAGGTTAATATTCTCTTATCAACCTACAACGGGGCACGTTTTTTAGCCCAGCAAATCGAGAGCATTCAAGCGCAGACTTATGCTGACTGGCAGCTTCTCATCCGAGATGATGGTTCTAGCGATGACACGAGAATCGTGATAGCAGCATTTGTTGCTAAGGACAGTCGCATCCGCTGGGTCAATCCAGATGAAGAGCGTAATCTGGGTGTTATTAAAAGCTTCTACAGCTTGGTGAAGCATGAGCCTGCGGATGTTTATTTTTTCAGCGATCAGGACGATGTTTGGTTGCCCGATAAGCTGGGAGTGACTCTGTCACAGGCGAAACAAGAGGACATGACTAAACCGCTCTTAGCCTACACAGACCTCAAGGTTGTCAATCAGGAATTAAGGGTTCTTCATGAGAGCATGATTGCCACTCAGTCTCATCATGCTAACACCGAACTCCATCAGGAGTTGACGGAGAACACGGTGACTGGCGGCACGATGATGATTAACCATGCTTTGGCGGAGCTCTGGCAAACAGCTGATGACCTGATCATGCACGACTGGTATCTGGCTCTAGTAGCTAGCAGCATGGGCAAGCTGGTCTATGTTGACCATGCTACTCAGCTCTATCGTCAGCACGACAGCAATGTCCTTGGGGCGAGAACCTGGCGCAAGCGCATGAAAAATTGGCTAAGACCACAGGTTTTAGTGGCCAAATACTGGTGGCTCATCGAAAGCAGTCAAGCACAAGCGACTAAACTCCTAGCTCTGCCATTGCCCCAAGACAAAAAAGCAATGGTTGAAGCCTATGTTGGACTGATGAACCAGCCTTTGAGGCAACGCTGGGCGACCTTGTGGCGTTATGGTTTTGCCAAGAACCGCTGGTTTCATACCCTGGTCTTTACGACCCTAATCTTAACCAAGTTTGGTTATTTAAGTGAGAAAAGAGATGAATCTATTTAGCAAAGAACACCGTATCCTCTTGCGGGAAATGGTTAAAACAGACTTTAAGCTCCGTTATCAAGGGAGTGTGATTGGGCATTTGTGGTCAATTTTGAAGCCGATGATGCTTTTTTCTATCATGTATGTGGTCTTTATCCGCTTTTTACGGTTGGATGATGGGACACCACATAATGCTATTGGCGTCTTGTTTGGCATGGTGACGTGGAATTTCTTTGCGGAAGCGACCAATATGGGCATGATGTCTATTGTGTCACGGGGGGATTTGTTGCGCAAGCTCAATTTTCCTAAAGAAATTATCGTCTTATCAGCAGTGGTCGGGGCAGCTATTAACTACAGCATCAACTTGCTTGTTGTTTTGGTCTTTGCTCTACTCAATGGAGTTACACTTAGCTGGTCTGTTCTGGTCTTGGTGCCTCTCTTTCTTGAATTGTTTGTTCTAGCCATAGGATTAGCCTTGATGTTGTCTAGTCTCTTTGTCAAGTACCGTGATATTGGACCGGTTTGGGAAGTCATCATGCAGGCGGGCATGTATGCTACACCAGTGATTTACTCGCTTAATTTCTTTTTACAGCGTGAGAATCCGTGGACACCACTCATGGCAAAAGTCATGATGCTCAATCCTATGGCTCAGATTATTCAGGACATTAGGCATTTTATTGTTTATAGTGGCTCTTTTCGTGGCTGGCAACTCTATGATGGGTCATGGTTGGGTTTGGTGTCTTATCTCTTGCCAGTCCTTGTTCTAGTGGTAGGCTCTGCTATTTTCAAAAAAGAAGCCAAGCGTTTTGCGGAGATTTTGTAATGACAGATAGAAAAACAGTGGTCAAAGTAGACCACGTCAGCAAATTTTTTAGACTGCCGACCGAGGAGACCAGAAGTTTACGGACAGCTCTGGTCAACCGTTTTAAAGGCATCAAAGGTTACAAGGAGCAGCATGTCCTCAGAGACATCAACTTTGAGGTCAAAGAAGGCGATTTCTTTGGCATTGTCGGACGAAATGGCTCAGGCAAGTCAACCTTGCTCAAGATTATTTCTCAGATTTACGTGCCTGAGCAGGGCACGGTGACGGTTGATGGCAAGCTCGTCTCCTTTATCGAGCTAGGGGTTGGGTTCAACCCAGAGTTGACAGGTCGGGAAAATGTCTATATGAATGGTGCCATGTTGGGTTTTACGACCGAACAGATTGACGCCATGTATGATGACATCGTTGATTTTGCTGAGCTCCGAGAGTTTATGAACCAGAAACTCAAGAACTATTCGAGCGGCATGCAGGTACGCTTGGCTTTTTCCGTTGCCATCAAGGCGCAAGGTGATATTCTGATTCTTGATGAGGTTCTTGCGGTCGGAGATGAGGCCTTTCAGCGCAAGTGTAACGATTATTTCCTTGAGCGTAAGAATAGTGGAAAGACGACCATTCTCGTCACCCACGATATGGGTGCGGTCAAGAAATACTGCAACCGAGCGGTCTTAGTCGAAAATGGTCTGGTCAAGGCCTACGGCGATCCGTTTGATGTGGCTAATCAGTACAGTGTGGATAATACAGCTGCCGAATCAACTTTGACAGAAACTGAAGTGATTCAAAAAGAGGCAATGCAACACGTCGTAACGGATCTGACCGTTAAGCTCTTGTCTCCAGAACAATTGACACCAGCTGAACCCATTTCATTTGAGGTGTCCTATGAGGTGAAAGAAGAGATAGCGACCTATATCGCTATTTCATTGACGGATATTGACCGCCACATTTGGATTTATAACGATAATTCGATGGACAAAATGCAGATTGGTAAGGGTAAAAAGGTTGTAACCTATACCTGTCACTTATCTCAGCTAAATGATGCTAACATGCACTTGGAAGTGACGGTGAGAGATGCCCAGGGGCAATTGCTCGCCTATTCATCAGCGGAAAACACCCATACCCTCATCATGAAGCGACAGGATATTGCTGCGGATGACCAATCAGCTTTAGATTCGGCGTCAGGGCTCTATCAGCGTAATGGTCAGTGGTTGTTTGGAAAAAGCGACAACTAAAAGGAGTAAACCCATGGTTAAGGTATCTGTAATTTGTACCAATTACAACAAGGGGAATTGGATTGGGGAAGCACTAGAGAGCATTCTCAAGCAAGAAACGAGCTTTGCCTATGAAATTATCGTGGTAGATGACGCCTCGACGGATCATTCTCCTCAGCTGATTCGGGACTATCAGGCAAAATTTCCTGATAAAATCCGCGCCTTTTTCAATCCCACAAATCAAGGAATCGCCAAAACGTGGAAGCTTATCTGCCAAGAAGCCCATGGAGACTATATTGCTAGATGTGACGGAGATGATTTTTGGACAGATAGTCATAAGTTACAAAAACAGGTTAACCTCTTGACCAATCATCCGACAGCGCGCTGGTCAAACACTGATTTTGATTTAGTGGATAGTCAAGGACAGGTATTTCAGGAAAAAGCCCTGCAAAATGGGATTATTCCTTTTATGGATTCTTATGAAAAAATGCTGGCGCTCAAAGGCATGACCATGTCTTCCACTTGGCTGGTGGCGAGAGATCTGATGCTGGAAGTTAACGCTGAGCTCCCTGATGACGCAACGGACGACACCTTTAACCTACAGTTGGAGCTTTTTCAGCGGACGGAACTGGCTTTCTTGCCAGAGTCAACAACTGTTTATCGTATGGTCAGTGAATCTGATTCGCGGACGACAAATAAAAGTAAGTTATTAGAGCGTTTGGCAGGTATTTTAGATACCCAATATGCTTATTTATCAAAGTATCCGCAGATCAATCTTTTAGAAATCGCTAGACTTCAAGCTGAACATGGTATGAAGCAAGAAGATCGCATTGCTCAACTTGTCACAGAAATAAAGGCGCTGCAAGAGCGTGTTCATGACTTAGAGATAGAACGTGAGCTTTTGACAGAGAAGACTGATAACTGGCAAGAAGCATTCACTCAACTCGACTGCGATTATCAGGACTTGTTTAAAGACTACCATGCGGTTATCGGTTCGAGACGCTGGAGAATTCCAACAAAGCTTATCAATTTCTTTAGGAGAAACAAATGAATCGCCTACTGTTGTATGTGCATTTTAATAAATTTAATCAGGTCAGCTCGCATGTCCTGTATCAGCTTGAAAAATTACGCCCACTTTTTACCAAGGTGATGTTTATCTCTAATAGTGATCTAACCGCAGATAAAAAAGAGGAGTTACAACACCTTGGACTTGTTGATAATATCCTACAGAGAGGGAATGTCGGCTTTGATTTTGCAGCTTGGCGAGATGGGATGGCTCATGTCGGCTTTGAACAACTGACTGCTTATGACAGTGTGACCTTGATGAATGACACCTGCTTTGGCCCACTTTGGGAGTTGGCTCCGATTTATGGGCGATTTGAGGCGGATGGTCAGGTCGATTTTTGGGGTATGACCAATCACCGGGCGGGTCAACACTTTCCAGAGCACCTACAAAGTTATTTCCTTGTTTTTAAGCAAGCTGTTGTCAGTTCCGTAGCCTTTCAGCAGTTCTGGCAGGGCGTTGAGGAGTTTAAGGATGTTCAACAAGTGATTGACCGTTATGAAACGCAAGTGACAACGACCTTACAAGCGGCAGGTTTTGCTTATCAAGCCGTTTTTGATACGACCACAGCAGATGCGAGTGGGCTGTTGCACCCAGATTTCAGTTATTACCACCCTACAGCAATTTTACAACAAGGGGTTCCTTTTCTAAAAGTCAAGGCTCTATCTGGCAACCAGCATATCGCTGCCTACCTCTTTCAGCTAGTGAAGCAGCAGACCAGCTATCCTGTCTCACTCATGGTTCATCATATGTCCTCTATTGACCTGCCAGATTTGCCTTATCTGCTTGGGCAAAAGTATATGCAAACAATGCCTGCTCAACCGATTAAGGGTAGAGTGGCTATCCATCTGCATGTGTTTTATGTGGATTTACTGGAGGAGTTTTTAAGGGTATTTGAGACCTATGCCTTTAGCTACGACCTTTTTATCACAACGGATACAGCGGAGAAAAGCTCTGCTATTGCCAAAATTCTAAGTAACTATGAGCAAATGGCTCAAGTGGTTGTGACGGGAAATAAAGGCCGAGATATTATCCCTTTGCTTAAACTTGATCAGGAGCTGGAAAGGTACGATTATGTCGGGCATTTCCATACGAAAAAATCCAAGGAAGCTGATTTTTGGGCAGGACAGTCCTGGCGTACCGAATTGATAGAGATGCTAGTGAAACCAGCTCATCAGTTGCTGACGGCTTTAGAGACCCAGGTTGATTTGGGTTTGGTAATTGCTGATATACCGAGTTTTTTCCGCTACAACAAGATTGTTGATGCTTGGAATGAGCATCTGATTGCACCACACATGATGGCGTTGTGGCAAGAAATGGGAATGACAAAATCAATCCAGTTTCAAGCCTTATCAACCTTTGTCATGAGTTATGGTACTTTTGTCTGGTTCAAATATGATGCTTTGAAACCACTATTTGAGTTAGATTTAGCTAGACTCGATATTCCAGACGAGCCATTGCCACAAAATTCTGTCTTGCATGCCATGGAGCGGTTATTGGTGTATATTGCTTGGGATAGGCAGTATGATTTTGTGATTGCTCAAAGTCCGGTACCGATTACCCCATTTGTGGATAACAAGCTCTTAAACCGAGCCGGGAATAATTATGTTAATTTTGATGCTATGGGAGGTATCAAAGGGGCGATTAAGTATCTTATTGTTGGTCCAGCTCGAGCCTTGAAGTATATTGTGAGGAGGTTTCATCATCGCTTCTTTAATTAGTTTTCATAGATTAGACGAAGGACATTACCAACGAAAGTCAACATTGAAAATTTTCTGCTCCTTCGCTTTATTAGCTATTGGACTTTTGCTTATGTGGTCAGCAGTTATTTGCTGGGGGCTGGCGAACCAAATAGGAGAAGTATATGAAAGTGCCAACGATCAGGCTATTTGGTTACTTCCAGCTTATGCTATTGGATTCTTGCTAATACTTATTGTGACCCGGGAAAGGCGAACATGGCGGGATATCTTAGCTGTTTTAGCAGTTTATGCCATTTTCTTTTATGCCGTTTACATGCAGGTGATGACTGGGGAAATTAATAATCCAAATTTTAATGAAAATTTTTTTATCACTAATGAACTTTATGAATTTCATCGATTACCTACATTAGGAATTTTCCTGATATTTGGTGTTGTTAAATTAAATAAGCTAAGATTTTATCAGCTTATCGACCATCACTTACCTTCAATTCCTTTATCCTATGCGTTAGCAGGAATTATAGGGTTAGATATTATGAGCCATTCGAAGATTATAGCTCTTTATCAAAACCAATTATTACCATTTTTAGAGAAGGGATCGATTTCCCTGTTCCTATCGCAGTTCCTTTATAGTAGTCTATCCCTTTTTAGTCTCATTACGATCTTATGCGTACTTAGTCTTAATGGATTAAAGGCATTATTTAATAATCGTTCTTCTCTTGGAGGAGCGGTAGTAACAAGTTTTTTAATGGCACTATGGGTAAATTATCACCTGCAGAGTGGCTATAAATCTGAGGAAAGTTTGCTAGGGCGGTATATTTTTACAGGTGCTGTTACTTATCAGTTAGTATTTTTCGCTATTTTTTTCCTAATCACTTATATTTTGTTTAATCGGTATCTTCTATCAACACTTGTGACAGGGATTTTTTCTGTATTGATTGTGCTGGTCAATCAGTTAAAAGTTGGCATGAGAGATGAACCACTATTGCTTACAGATTTTGTTTGGCTTAAAGAAATGGGGCTATTACTTAGTTTTGTAGATAAAACCTTAATTTACAAAACTTTTCTGTTAATCATTCTGTTATTGGTATTGTATATATTTTTCAGACGTCGATTATTTTATGGTGCAGTGTGCTCTTCCCTCTTTCAACGCATTATTCTTCTGATAAGTTTAGTTGGTTTTGTTGCAGGAGTTTTTTCTATATTTTCTCAAGAAGAGGAAAACAAAATTATACCAGAAATTCCTGTAATCTCAAGACTGAATAATGAAATTGATATTAATTGGCTTGGTTTAACAATGAACGCTCGCTACAAATCTTTAGCTTTTGTATGGACAAAACAATTGACAAAGTCAATTATGGAAAAGCCAGATGGCTATACTGCTGATCGTTTAGAAGATATTCATAGTCATTATACAGCAGAAGCAGAAAAAATTAATAGAGAAAGATTTGCTCAGCTGACTGATCGGACAGTAATTTTTATCTTGAGTGAGAGTTTATCGGATCCGAGCCATATTCCTGGTGTAACCATCTCTGAACCCGTTCTATCAAATATTTCAAGATTAAAACAAACAACAAGCAGTGGTCTTATGGAGACTCAGTTCTATGGAGGAGGTACTGCTAACATGGAATTTCAAAGTTTGACAGGTCTACCTTTTTCAAATTTTTCCTCCTCAGTTTCTATTGCCTATACAGAGGTATTCCCCAAAATGTCTTATATACCCTCTATTAGCCAGTTTTATCCGGAAAAACAGCGTGTCGCTATGCATCCTGCTGGAGCAGCTAATTACAATCGCCAAAATATTTATAAGTCCTTGAAGTTTGCTAAGTTTTTTGCGAAAGAGGGTTCAGAGTATAATTTTTCAAACCCTAAGACACTTGGAGTTTCAATTAGTGATGAAACTGTTTATCGCAATATTTTGGATAACCTTGATTACCAAGAAAGTCAATTTTTTTCAGTAATTACAATGCAGAATCATGCACCATGGTTGCTTGGAGAACCAGAACACATTGTAGCAACTGGTGAAGGTTTTACAGATGAACAAGATTCTAATCTAACACATTATGCTCGTTTACTTTATCACACAGACCAAGCAACTCAAGAATTTTTAGAGAAATTGTCTACCGTGGAGAAAAAGATTACGGTTGTTTTTTATGGAGATCATCTACCGGGTCTTTACCCAAAAGAAATTTTCTCATCTAAACCTGAGTCGCAATATCAGACGGATTATTTTATCTGGAGCAACGACCAACCAGAGCATAAATTAAGCTATCCTATCATCGGTCCAAATGATTTTATTGCACAATTGTTAGAACATACGGGCTCGAAAGTAACGCCCTATCAGGCTTTATTGACTCTTCATCTCAAGCAGTCAAGTTTGAGTATGCAAGATGAGGAATTACAAGCTTTAAAGGATTTACAGATGGTTCAGTATGATTTAACTGTTGGCAAAGGCTATCTTGTAAAGCATCTTGATTTCTTTGAATAAGGAAATAATACGACGTATACTTTTATCACTTGCTCCTATAAAGTATATCCCTATTTAGAAAGGTACAGTTTATTTTGCAAAAACAGGTAAAATTATTGTTATTGTTCATCTGTTTAAATCTTGCCTGAATAACTCAATGACTCTCTTTTGAAAAGAGCATGAAGTTATGCTCCCTGAATCTGAAAGAGAGAAGGGCTAGAATTGGCGTAAGATACCTTATTAAGTAATGACGCTTTATATCACGATTGTGCATCAGAGTGATGACTCAATGAGACTTGCCCTGTAGTGATTGCGAGAAGGTTCAGAATAATGAGAGATGTTATAAAAATCTTAATTTTAATGTAAAAAGCATTATAAGTAAAGTTATAGCGTGATTTATCAATAAGTTTTTTTGTAAAGCCACACCTCATATTTTGAAGAATTGACTTCTTTTCCCGAAGTGATTTATTATTTAAACGTTGAAAAAATTTTCGATTTAATGGAAAAGATAAAAAAATTATTGTATGATATACTTGCTTTATGAATAGTCAAAACTACTCATTGGATTTGAGTATTTGTTTGAAAGATTAATGCAGTTATACATGAAGATAAAATGATGGTTAAGTGTAAAACTAAGAGCATTTTTGATAGAACAGCAATTTTAGTTTAATTGGTTAACTAGAATACCCATTAAAGGCTATGAAAAAGCCAATCATCCAAATACTAGGAGGATTATTTTGAAAAAACTGATTATTATTCCAGCTTATAATGAAGAGAGTAATATCGAAGGAACTGTTGAAGCTATCTTGCGAGATGCTCCAGATTTTGATTATATAATCATCAATGATTGTTCAACAGATAATACTCGAGAAGTTTGTCAGCGTAGAGGTTATCGAATGCTATCTTTGCCTATTAATTTGGGTATTGGAGGAGCGGTTCAGACAGGATATCTTTATGCGCAACAATATGGTTATGACTTGGCTGTTCAGATTGATGGAGATGGTCAGCATAATCCTGCATTTCTTTCACGTATGTCTGAAACTTTAGAACGAACAAAAAGTCAAATGGTTATTGGATCGCGTTTTATTGAAAAAGAAGGTTTTCAATCATCATTTGCTCGTCGTATTGGAATTAAATATTTTACATGGTTGATCAAATTATTAACAGGTCATCTTATTACTGATGCTACATCCGGATTGCGTATGGTCGATCGGAGTTTAATCGAGCGATTTGCAGAATCCTATCCTGATGATTATCCAGAACCAGAAACTGTTGTTGATGCACTTAATAATGGATTTAAAGTTACAGAACTTCCTGTTATTATGAACGAGCGCCAAGGCGGCGTATCGTCTATTTCAACACGAAAATCTATTTATTATATGATTAAAGTTAGTTTGGCAATCCTATTTGTTAAATTGAGAGGTAAAATGAGATGACAATAACGGCAAGTTTATTTATTTCAGTAGTCATTATTAGCTTTTTACTCTGGTTAGGTCAACTAATTAGGAAACATCGACTGGCTATCAAATATTCTTTGTATTGGGTGATATTGTCTTTAGTTTTATTGATAGTAGTTTGGTTTCCAGGAATTTTAGGTATTTTATCCAAAGTTTTAGGTGTATACTCAGAAACCAATTTGGTATTCTTTGTCGGTTTCTGTCTAAGTCTTTGGATTATCTTTTGGCTTACAAATACAGTTTCCTTACAGTCTCAAAAAATTAAAAAATTAACTCAAGCTATTGCATTAATAGAGAACAAGGAGAAAAGAGATGATGGCAGTGACTAATCGTCGAATTATTCTCTGGAATATGGCGGGTAGTGTTTCTACAGCGGCTATTTCGGTTCTATTACTGATAGTGGTTTCGCGTTTTTTACCAGCGTCAGAGGCTGATTTATTTGCTTTTGCTTATGCTTTGGGGAATATGCTGGTTGTGATTGGTCTTTTTCAGGTAAGAAACTATCAAGCGACTGACATTGAACGGCGATATTCTTTTCAGACGTATGCGGTGGCTCGGATACAAACGTGTTTGGCTATGATTATTGTAGCAAGTGTTTACTTGTTGATAACCTCTGCAGATGAAGAACGTGCTACAGTTGTTATGCTAGTGACCTTGTACCGTTTAACGGATGCTGTATCTGATCTTTACCAAGGTCTCTTTCAGCAAGAAGAGCGATTGGATGTTGCTGGTAAATCACTTGTTTATCGCAATAGTTTAATTTTTCTGATTTTTACAGTTGTGTTATTTTTTACTAAACGTTTAGAATTTGCTCTAGCAGCACTTCTAATAACTTCAGTAGGTATGATATTACTTTTTGATAATATTCAGTCCCGACAGTTCAGCGAACGCATAGCTCCAAGGCAGCCGTTGATTGACCAAGTTGTCAATAGCTGGTCCCTGCTAAGAGAGAATCTGCCACTTTTTATTAATGGTTTTTTGTTGATTTATATCTATAATCAGCCGCGTTATGTCTTGGATAGACTTTACTTAGCTGGTCAAGTCGATGCAGGCTTACAAACAATATTTAGTATTCTTTTTATGCCTGCTTTTGTGATGAATTTAATGATGTTATTTTTTAGACCATTGATAACAGATTTAGCTTTAGCTCTATCACAGAGAGATGTTGCGCGTTTTCATATATTACAAAGGAAATTATTCCTTTTCCTTGGTTTGGCAAGTTTTGTTGTACTGTTAGGAGCAGGAATCATAGGGTTGCCTGTTTTAGAAGTTTTATACGGTGTCTCACTGAACGAGTACTGGTTGTCGTTTATGCTATTGATGCTTGGGGGAGTTTTAGGCAGCTTTGTTACAGCTATTGATAATATTTTGACAGCTATGCGTCAGCAGAGAGTGTTAGTAGTAGCCTATGGATTGGCATTTGTTGTTGCGATGCTTATATCAGCGCCTCTCATTGGCAATAAAGTATTGATTGGTGCAGCTCTGTCTTTCCTGATAACAACTGCGGTCTGGTTAGCTCTATCCGTAGCTATCTTCTATAGTTTAAAATTTAAGAGGAAAAATTAATGTTTCAAAAGTTACAATATATAATTGGTCGAGATACATTTCGCTCATCGCTAAATTATTTAGTAGGTTTAGCTTTAACAGTTTTTGTTGCAACACTTATCTATATTAAGTCAGTACCATCTTTAAAATTAGCTTTAGTTATAATGGGGTTAGGAATTTTGGTTTGGGTTTTCATGATATTTTTACCAAAGTCTTTACCTAAGGCTACGTTTTTGATGATTGTTTTCTTCGGAAGTATTTCTACCTTTGTAACTCCAATCAACGATGTTCCAGACGAATATGTTCATTTTGCAAGGAGTTTATATATTTCTGAGGGAGATGTCAATTTGACGGATAAATCAGAAGATCTTCTTGTTTCTGAAGATGTTCTTAAAATTGATGCTGCACAGCGCGCGCTTTTATTTGATGAGCGTCTAGAGAAACAGTGGCATTCAGATAAAGAAGTGGAATACCCCAACTTAAAAGGTACTAATGCGTATTACAGTTTATCTTACTTCCCTCAAGTTTTTGGTTTGGTATTAGGCCGTTTATTTCAACTTCCGCTAAAACAAACTTACTATCTAGGACGCTTTTTTAATCTACTCATTTATGCTATTACTATCTATTTAGCTATTATCCTAGCAGGCTCCTTTGGTCAAGTTATTGCGGTATTAGGTCTTTTACCGATGTCTATCTATCTGGCGGGTTCATACAATCAAGATGGATTTGCCCTTGGTTTAATTTTGTTAATTGTTTCTCTATTTTCTCGAATGACACAGGTTGAAAAAATCTCGAATCGCTTATTATTCGCTTATTATATATTGTGTTCTTTAATAGTTGTGACTAAGTTCCCTTATCTTTTGCTAGTAGGATTACCACTATTTTTGCCATCTAGATTGTTTAAAGGAAAATTTACTTTAAATTTATTAAATCGCGGCTTGGGAGTGCTCGTCATTATTTTACTAGCGGGCATATGGTACAAGCTCTACAGTCAGATTTCATCACCCTATGATGCTGATTTTTTGAAGCAAGTAGATCCGGCTATGCAGATTTCATCGCTTTTGAGCAATCCGATTAAATATGGTGGAGTACTTTTGAGGGAGATGTTTGATAAATTGATAAAGCCGGATGGCATATTTCAATACGGATATCTTAGCTATGGAACTGTAAATTTATTTGCTGCCTATGCCGTTTATTTGACAATTGTTATACTTAATAATTCCGGCAAAATACAACTTACTAGAAAGACTCAATTGGGTTCAATTATAGTTGCACTGGGAATAGCAGGCGCCAATGTTTTAGCTTTGTATTTAAGTTGGACTCCTGTTGGAGCGCTACACGTTCTGGGAGTTCAAGCTCGCTATTTTATTGGTTTATTGCCATTACTACTTTTGGTTGCTATAAGTAATAAAATTTTTCAATCTGGTCGAGATATGCTGAATAATCGCGCTATTTTAATGATAGCAAGCTTATTCCTTGTCACGATGTTATTAAGTACTCTATTTGAATATTATCCAATTTAGATACAATCTTGTGATTGATTGTATAGGTATTAAGTAAACTAAATGGATATTATTTCTAATGGAGAGAAAACTAGTTCTTGTTCTTTTTTAAATATTTTGCTATAAATATGAAATATTTAGTCTAGATAAAAGTAATTCTAATTAAATCTGTTTTGTGGAAAGTTGTCTCAGTACTATAGCTTTTAAAATATCTAGAGTAGGACAATTGGTTTCTATGACAATATTCGAGGGTACTAAAATTCTTGAAAGTTTTTCGAAGGTGAATTCTTTATGTGATAGTAGGACCGGATCGTATTTTTTACTTGAATATATGGGCTCATTGTCAACTGTAGTGGGTTGACCAATTTAACACCGAGAGAAGATAAGTTTAGTCTTCTCTCGTTTTATGTTTAGCGCAATGAAAATGCGAGTTTTGAAGTTTTTATCTTCCGAAACCCAAAAGCATTCCGTTTAATGACCTTGATAAGGTTGTTTGTCGCCTCTAGTTTAGCGTTTGAGTAAGGCAGTTTCAAGGCGTTGACAATCTTGTCTTTATTCTTCAAGAAAGTTTTAAAAACCGTCTGAAAGATAGGATTGACGCTCGAAATCGTCTCCTCGATTAGCCCAAAAAACTGTTCGGCTTGCTTTTCTTGGAAGTGAAACAAGAGGAGTTGATAAAGAATTGTAGTGTTCTCTCAGTTCTTGAGAATAGCCAAGCAGCTTAGCGACAATCTCCTGATTGGTCAAGTGCATGCGAAAAGTCGGACGATAAAAGCATTTATCGCTGAGTTTGCGACTATTCTGCTGAATCAGTTTCCAATAGCGTTTAAGTGGTCGATATCCGTGCGATTTTCTGTCAAACTGGTTCATTACCTGTATGCGTAGTTTATTCATGGCACGGCTCATATGCTGGAATAAACTAGTCCAGTGGACTATTTTAGCCTTGGGCTAAGAAATTCNTTCATGGCACGGCTCATATGCTGGAATAAACTAGTCCAGTGGACTATTTTAGCCTTGGGCTAAGAAATTCGAAAGCGAGATGTGGAAACGATCGAGGACGATTTTGGCGTTTGGGAGTGAAACAGTCTGGGGAGAGACTGTTTCAGCCCGAGCTTGAAAACGGGAGAGCGAGGGGGTTTAGCTAACTTGTAATACGGACTAAACATGTCCATGGTGATGACCTTAACACGGCTTCTGACCGCCCTAGAATAGCGTAGAAAGTGGTTGCGGATGGTGGCTTGGGTTCGACCATCCAGAATAGTGATGATTTTGAGCGAGTCAAAGTCCTGTGCGATGAAGCTCATTTTGCCTTTCCTGCTTCAACTAGTCGCTTTTGTATTTTCAGGCTCCTACCTCAAACAGTCCACTGGACTGTTTGAGTCCCAATTCATGTTAGTTGGGAGGCAGGTCAAGTCTGTCTTGAACTGAAATTCCTTTAGTTTTCGGATGACCGTTGAGGTTGATACGGCTAGGCTTTCAGCGATGGCCGTCATGGCGACTTTCTCCATCAATTTTTGAGCGATTTTCTGATTAAGAATGACAGGAATTTGATGGTTGACTTGACCAATGACGTTTCAGCGACAGCCATTTTCCCGCACTTTTGGCAGTGGAAGCGTCGCTTTCGCAAGCGAATGAGTGTCTTGTACCCTGCACACTCAAGATAAGGTATTTTGGATAGTTTCTGGAAGTCTTACTTGGCCATCTGGCCTTGGCAATGTTGGCATTTTGGAGCAGGGTAATCGAGTTTAGCGATGACCTCTTTGTGACTCCCAGCCTCCACAACCTCCAAAATAGTGATATTAGGGTCTTTAATTCCGAGTAGGTTTGTGATAAAATCCTCGCTTTTTCTATTTTAGAGCTCGGGAAGAACTAGTCACTCCCCTGACTAGTTCTTTATTCCATATGAGTCTTTCTAATGTGAATTTAGTCGCTTTTCATTATAGGTCATATGGGCTTTTTTCATACTCAAAAAGGCTCCATAATCTCCGAGGTGGATTTAACCACTACAAAAATTATAGAGCCTTTTTTTATATGATAAGGATTATTCAGCCCATTCTCCGCCACGGAAGATTGGAACACGAGTGCCGTCGGCCTTGATGCCGTCGATGTCCATGTGTTCAGAACCGATCATGAAGTCCACGTGAGCGGTTGAGCGGTTGAGTCCAGCTTCCTTGAGCTGTTCAGGGGTCATTTCAGTGCCACCCTTGATGGAGAAGGCGTAGGCTTGACCGATAGCCAAGTGGTTAGAGGCGTTCTCATCGTAGAGGGTGTTGAAGAAGGTCAGACCTGACAATGAAATTGGGGTCTTGTGGGGTACCAGAGCCACTTCACCAAGGGCACGGGCACCATCGTTTTCTTCCACCAAGCGTTTGAGGGTTTCTTCACCTTTTTCAGCCTTAACGTCAACGATTTGACCGTCTTTGAAAGTAAAGGTCATGCCTTCAATGACAACACCAGCGTAGCTGAGCGGTTTAGTTGAGGTCACAACGCCATCAGCTCGACGGTAGTCAGGGGCACAGAAGACTTCTTCAGTTGGCATGTTGGCGATGAATTTTTCACCTTGGGCATTGATAGAGCCAGCAGCTTGCCAGCTGTGGTCTTTTGGCATACCAAGGACAAGGTCAGTGCCAGGAGCAGTGTAGTGGAGGGCGTCAAACTGTTGCTCGTTGAGCCAAGCGGCGCGTTCTGTCAAACGTGCTTCGTGCTCGTCCCAAGCCTTAACAGGGTCTTCCTCGTAGATGCGGTTCATCTTGAAGAAGGCATCCCAGAGAGCATCAACCTGATCTTCTTCGCTCGCTAGGTCTGGGAAGACCATAGCCGCCCATTCTGGACTAGCAGCAGAGGCCAAGTTCCAGCTGATTTTGTTGGCTTGACTAGCATTACGTTGCTCTTCGAGGGCGATAGCCATAGCTTTCTGAGCTGTCTGAATGCGGTCTGGGTTAACCCCACCGTAAGCGTTAGGGTCAGATGATAGGATAACTAAGCGGCTAGCTTTTTTACTGAGCAAATAGCGAGAGCGTTCAACGATGTAGCCTGGTACATTTTCCAAACGCTCAATGTCAGCATGGAGCAGACGTTGGCGAGAAATTTTGTCATCAACGAAGTCTACAATAACTTCAGCAGCTCCCTTGGCGTAAGCTTCTTCGGTCAAGACGCGGGCGAAGGCAACATGCTCAGCAGCAATTGAGATGATGAGGGTATGCCCTTTTTGGACGTTAACGCCTTTAGCAATCAAGAGCTGGGCGTATTTTTTCAGGTTCTGGTCAAAATTTGGTAAAACCATAAGTGTCTCCTTTTTTTTTATGACCTTTCTACTTTACCATATTTTCTGATTTTTCACAAGAATTGATGAAAAGAACATGTTAAACACAAAAAACATGCTGAACAACTGGCATATGGTTAACTCTATTGGCACTTGCCTTGATTTTTGATTGGTAGTTGCAAAAAATTCCCCTCAACTCAGTGAAGGGAATCTACATTACACATTTAAGACCTTATCTAAGAAATCTTTGAGACGTGGGTGTTGTGGGTTGTCAAAGAGTTGCTCTGGGGAGCCATCTTCGAGGAATTGACCGCCGTCTGTAAAAATCACACGGTTGGCCACCCTTCTAGCAAAGCCCATCTCGTGAGTGACAATCAACATGGTCATACCTTGGTCGGCCAAATCTTTCATAACATTGAGCACGTCGCCAACCATCTCAGGGTCAAGAGCAGAGGTTGGCTCGTCAAAGAGCATGATGTCTGGATTCATAGCCAGACTTCGAGCGATAGCCACCCGTTGCTTTTGACCGCCTGATAGGCTGTCTGGGTAGGCATCTGCCTTATCGGCCAATCCAACTTTTTCCAAAAGGTCGCGACCGACCTTATCAGCCTCGTTCTGGCTCAGCTTGCCTAATTCGACAGGGGCAAAGGTGATGTTTTCAATCACGGTCATGTGAGGGAAAAGGTTGAAGTGCTGAAAGACCATGCCGATGTTCTCCCTTGCCTTGTCTACATTAGTGGCTTTGTCAGACAGGTCAAAACCATCAACAATTACCTTGCCACTAGTAATGGTCTCAAGCAGGTTAAGGGTGCGCAGGAAGGTTGATTTGCCAGATCCTGACGGACCGATGATACATACCACATCACCTTCGTAGAATTGGGCAGTGATGCCTTTTAGCACCTCGTTATCACCATAGGTTTTGTGCAAATCTTGCACATCAATTTTTAATTCTCTTGTTGTGGTCATGGCTTAGTTCCTTTCCAGTTTCTTGGCTAGTCTGGTCAGTAGGGTAATGATGACCAGATACATCACTGCTAGTATAGCATACATGCGGAAGGATTGGTAGTTTCTGGCGATGATGATCTTCCCTGTTTGGAAGAGTTCAACCATTCCGATGGCTGAGATGATGGTCGTGTCTTTAAGTGAGATGACAAACTGGTTGATAAAGTTTGGCAACATGAGCTTGACGGCCTGTGGGATAATGATTTTTCGCATGGTGGTTCTGTAGGAAATGCCTAGGCTGCGAGAAGCCTCCATCTGACCAGAGGGGACGGCTTGAATGCCTCCGCGGACGATTTCGGCAATATAAGCTCCGCCATTGAGCGTTAGCGCAATAGTACCAGCCACAAAGTCGTTAATGGGACTCTGCTGACCGGTCAGGCTCTCAAGGAGATTAGGCATGCCCCAGAAGATAAAAGCGGCGACAATCATGAGGGGAATGCCTCGTACGACGTCGACGAAGATAGTTGAGAGGATGCGTAGAGCCTTTATAGGGCTGACGGACATCATACCGACGATGATGCCGACCACAGTCGCTAAGGCAAAAGAGATCAAAGCCAGAGACAAGGTTGCCCAAAGCCCAGATAGGAGTTGCTTGTAATTGTTGCTAATCAATCCGGCGATGGTAGTCTCGTTAACAGCTGATGCGGTTGTGCTGGTTTCGCCCAGATACTTGGCAATAATTTTGTCGTAGTCTCCGTTAGCTTTGAGGGCGGCTAGCCCATTGTTGAACATGGTGATGAGTTCGGGGTTGCTACCTTTTTTGACCGCAAAACCATACTCACCTGATGGCTCGCCTGAGATTGGGGTAGCAAAGTTTCTGCCTTGGGTAATAGCATAGCGGAGAACCGCTTCATCGTCCATTAGAGCATCTAAAGCGCCAGAATTGAGGCTGTCATACATGGCTGAGGCTTCATCAAAAGCCTTGAGGGTATAGCCGTATGTTGTTTGATTTTCTTCTAAAAACTTGTAGGACGAGGTACCATTTTTGGCGCCGACAATTTTACCAGTCAAGTCCTCGTAAGTAGAGATATTACTTCCGTTTTTTACCGCCAGCAAAATGTTTGAGGTGTAGTAAGGGTCGGAGAAATCAAAAATTTCTCGCCGGGCATCGGTGATGGACATGCCAGCGATGACGGCATCAGCCTGACCGGCTTGAACCGTATTGAGGGCGGCATCGAAACCTGGGTTGCTGATGGTAATCTTGAAGCCCTGTTGATCAGCGATAGCCTGAATCAGCTCCATGTCAATGCCGACATAGTTGCCCTTGTCGTTTTGGTATTCAAAGGGTGCAAATGATGAATCACTGACGATGTGGTAATTCGATTTGATCGGTTTTGCGATAGTGTCATCTGCAGCAACTAGTCCACCAGATAAAATCACAAGAAATGTCATAAAAAGTGACGTCAAAAAAATTAAAAATCGCTTCAAAGTTAGCCTCCTTGGTTAGATATAGGGCTATTATAACAAGATTTTTTCTGTCAGTCAATAAACGATTTTAATTGATGTTAGGTTTTTTTACATTATAAAAATTAGAGTCTCGATAGATTTGATTTCAAGTCAGTCAAATAGTTTCTGATGTGGTAAAATAGGATAAAAGAAGAAAAAGGAAAAGCATAATGATTGACCGTAAATCCGATAATCAATTCAAATTAGTCTCCAAATATTCCCCATCAGGTGACCAGCCGCAGGCCATTGAGCAGCTGGTGGATAATATCGAGGGAGGCGAAAAAGCTCAAATCCTCATGGGAGCAACGGGAACGGGCAAGACCTACACCATGAGTCAGGTCATTGCTCGTGTTAACAAACCAACGCTTGTCATTGCCCACAACAAGACCTTAGCTGGTCAGCTTTACGGCGAGTTCAAGGAATTTTTCCCTGATAATGCTGTGGAGTATTTCGTGTCCTACTATGATTACTACCAGCCTGAGGCTTATGTGCCATCCAGCGATACCTACATCGAAAAGGATAGCTCGGTCAATGACGAAATCGACAAACTTCGTCACTCGGCGACCTCAGCTCTGCTGGAGCGTAATGATGTTATCGTGGTGGCCTCAGTGTCCTGCATCTATGGTTTGGGGTCCCCCAAGGAATACTCGGACAGCGTGGTCAGTCTGCGTCCTGGTCAGGAGTTGTCTCGTGATGACTTGCTCAATGCGCTGGTGGATATTCAGTTTGAACGCAATGACATCGACTTTCAGCGGGGGCGGTTCCGTGTGCGGGGTGATGTGGTGGAAGTCTTTCCAGCTAGCCGAGACGAGCATGCCTTTCGGGTCGAGTTTTTCGGTGATGAGATTGACCGTATCCGTGAAATCGAAAGCCTGACAGGGCGGGTGCTGGGTGAAGTTGACCACTTGGCTATCTTCCCAGCCACCCACTTCGTGACCAATGAAGACCACATGGAGCAGGCCATTGCCCAAATCCAAGATGAGCTTGAAGAGCAGCTCCGCCATTTTGAACAAGAGGGTAAGCTCCTCGAAGCCCAGCGGCTCAAGCAGCGGACGGACTACGATATCGAGATGTTGCGGGAGATGGGCTATACCAATGGCGTGGAGAACTACTCTCGCCACATGGATGGGCGACAAGAGGGCGAGCCGCCTTATACACTTCTGGACTTTTTCCCAGAGGATTTCCTCATCATGATCGACGAGAGCCACATGACCATGGGGCAAATCAAGGGCATGTACAACGGTGACCGCAGCCGCAAGCAGATGCTGGTCGACTATGGCTTCCGCCTGCCATCGGCTTTGGACAACCGCCCACTTCGCCGTGAGGAGTTTGAGAGCCACGTCCATCAGATTGTCTATGTATCGGCGACCCCTGGCGACTATGAGATGGAGCAGACCGAGACCGTGGTCGAGCAGATTATCCGACCGACAGGGCTGCTGGATCCCGAGGTGGAGGTGCGTCCGACCATGGGGCAGATGGATGATTTGCTGGGTGAAATCAATAGCAGAGCAGAAAAAGGGGAGCGGGTCTTTGTCACCACGCTAACCAAGAAAATGGCAGAAGACCTGACCGACTACCTCAAGGAGATGGGGGTTAAGGTCAAGTACATGCACAGCGACATCAAGACCTTGGAGCGGACGGAGATTATCCGTGACCTGCGACTGGGTGTCTTTGATGTGCTGATTGGAATTAACCTGCTGCGTGAAGGGATTGATGTGCCAGAGGTGTCGCTGGTCGCTATCCTCGATGCGGATAAGGAAGGCTTCCTGCGCAATGAGCGTGGTCTCATCCAGACCATCGGACGGGCAGCTCGTAACGCCGAAGGCCATGTCATCATGTATGCCGATAAGGTGACCGAGTCCATGCAACGGGCTATGGATGAAACCGCCCGCCGCCGTCAACTCCAGATGGTTTATAATGAGAAGCACGGCATTGTCCCACAAACCATCAAAAAAGAAATCCGCGACCTCATCGTCATCACCGAGTCTGCTAAGGGTGAGGTGGCAGAAGAGACCGTGGACTACTCGGCTATGAATAAGACCGAACGGACAGCCGCCATCAAGAAACTGGAAAAAGAAATGCAAGCCGCCGCAGAACTCCTCGACTTCGAACTGGCCGCCCAAATCAGGGATATGGTGCTAGAGTTGAAAGCGATGGGGTAAATAAGGTTTACGGGAGAATGAGATGACGAAAGAAATAACAGAATTAGAATATTATGCTAACTTGATGACAAAAATTAGCCATAAAAAATATGAGTATTACGTTGTATCAAGGATTATACATTTATTAGATGATTTTGAGATAGAGTTCACAACTCAGTAAGTTGTTAGAAAACCCAATGGGAATTATCTCATGGATTTATTTTTCCCGCAGTTCAATATCGCGGTTGAGATAGATGAACCATATCATATAAAAAACTTTGAACTTGATAAATATAGAGAAAAAGAGATCATAAATCTTACAGGAATAACTATAAAACGAATTACTATAACTGACTTATACGATGTTGATGAACAAATCAAAAGGCTGGTTCAAGAGATAAGAAATTGTAAAAATTCCAAGATTAAAGCAAATCAGTTTATGCCCTTTCAATTTGACAAGCGATTTGATGTACAACAATGGATTGATAGAGGAAAGTTGAAAGTTACAGATAATGCTAAATTTAGAACGCATGTAGATGTTTTGAAATTATTTGGCAAAGACTATAAAGGTCATCAGAGAGCAACTTGGAAAATTTTAGAAAATACGCAAGTTTGGTTTCCTAAACTTTATAGCAACAGGGATTGGACAAACGAATTGATTGATGATGTGAAGATTATTCAAACTAAAAATGATGGAATAATGTTAATTGAAAATATAGTTAAAAATTCTATAGTTTTTGCACATCAAACGGATGTGTTCGGAAAAACGTATTATGTATTCAAGGGAGTTTTTGAATGTGTTAAGGCCGATTCTGAGTCCATTGAGTACAATAGAGTATCTGAAGTATTAGATTTGAAAACGTTTTTATAACATGATTAGATATTTTAAGTTAGTTAATTCTTTACAAAATTTAGGGTGGGTAGAATTTTTATTTGTGGAGTAATTAATCAAAAGTATAGAGCAGCTAAGTTTAGATTCCAGATAGTAAAAAACTAGATGCCTGTTTTAAATAGTTAACTGGCTGCCCAAATCAGGGATATGTTATTGGAGTTGAAAGCGATGGGGTAGGGATTCGTAATGTTGCGCAAATTGATGTTTATCGCCACAATTCCCCGTTGACACCAAACGTAAAATCTGCTACCCTATAAAGGTTGATGATTACAATTTTAGAAGGAGACCTCATGTCTGAAACCAAAATCATCAAAATCGCAAATGCTGATCCATCGGCTCTAGGGCTGTTTGGCTTGGTCATTGTTACTCTCGTTGCTTCTTCGCAGAAGCTAGGCCTTACCACCGGGACCTCTCTGGTTGTTCCTTGGGCCATCTTCCTCGGTGCCTTTGCCCAGCTCTTTGCCTGCATTCACGATGCTAAGCGCCAAAACCTCTTTGGCACGACGGCTTTTGGTGCCTACGTCCTGTTCTGGTTTGGCGTTGCTATGAGTTGGATGACCCAAAACGGCGTTTTTGGGGCTAAAATGGCAGAGCTGGCTGATGTGAAACAGTTGAGTTTTGCTTTTCTGGGCTACCTGATTTTCACGCTGGTGATGACCCTAGCTGCGACTGAGACCAATAAGACTTTACTGACCATCTTTGTCTTGATTGACCTTCTCTTCATCGGTCTGACCCTTTCGACCTTGGGCATCGCAGAGCATGCCATGCATAGCTTAGCTGCCTATAGCGAGCTGGCGATTTCAGCTGTGTCTTTCTATGGCTTTGTGGTTAATATTTTAAACGGTCACTTCGGTTACCAATTTTTACCATTTGGTAAACCGCTAGGTATCTTTAAAAAATAAAAGCAGGACCTATTGGTCACTGCGACGACTTATTTTATAGAAAATAGGGAATAAATAATCAAATGAGGACTGGATCATGTCCTCGTTTTTTGTGATAAAATCTATTTTATTGATGTTAAGTGAAAGATTTAGAAAACATAAAATGCTAGGATTCCCAATATAAGCATGTGGATAGGGTAGAAGAGATACTGGGCTATCTGGGTAGGTTTAGATTTGTAGCCAGCTCTGCCATTGTACAGCCAGATAAAGGCCAGTGCCAAAGGAGCATAGAGTTGAGGCGACAAAAATGAGAAGCCAAAGTGTTGAAAGAGCAGGGGGAGGTTTTCCCAGCCGTTGGCACCAAGGTAGGAGAGGTTGGCAAGTCCTAGATTGACCAAGAGGAGGGTGAACAGTTGACCGAGGCGGTGTGACCATGTGGTGCCTCGGAATAAGTAGTATCCAAGAACAGTTATTACACCAAGACCGCGGTAATCGGTATCGAGAAATTGGGCGAGGTTGTAAGCGATAGCAGTGATCAGGATACCGCTAGCTAATGCGCCCCATTTTGGCAAGATTTGACGGCTTTGGTCAACCAGCCAGATGGTTATCAGGCTGATAACAAATGTCCAGATAACATTCTGAAAGGGGGTATAGCCCCAGGTGCCCTGTAACATGAGATGAAAGGGGAAATCGGAGATGACCGCGAGGGCAGATAATCTTAAAAGATACCGGCGGAAATCTTTGGTGTAGCTGTAGCCTTCTACGATTAAAAAAGCAAAGATGGGAAAGGCTAATCGTCCGATGTAGCGGAGCCACAGAAATTGTGGGAAAAAGACCGCACCTGTGTGGTCAATAAGCATGATTATCATAGCGATGAGGCGCAAGGAAAAGGCGGAGAATCCTTTGAAGGTGTGTGGCATGGTTACTCCTTTCGAGAAGAGTTACGGATTAGATTATTTTTTATTGGTAAAAATGAGGAGTTTGCTAATGAAATAATTGCCAACCACAATCAGGAATTGGGCGATGACGCTCTCAATTTTATTGATCATGGCGAGGTCATGATGAACAAACTGACCAATCAGTTGCGGGTATTTATCAATGAAAATATAGGCCAATATCACATCGAGTGCAAGAGTGCCAAGTCGTGCCAGGAAAAATTTAACAAAACGTGCTTGCCAGCCCTGCTTATTTTGCCGAAAAACAAAGGTATCGTTGACTAAAAAGGCAAAGATAATAGCAGTCATGTTAGCAATAACCGCTGAGTGCAAAGCCGTTTGTTTTAGAAATTCAAATAAAGCAAAGCGGATGCTGAGGTAGACAAGGGTGGTCAAGACACCAAAGAAGAGGTAGCTAAAAATCTCGTTATTAAATAATTTTTTCATACTCAGACTATACCAAAAAAACTAAAAATATGCTACAATAAAAACGTTCGTTTACGGACCCTCGGTGCTTATTTCCCTTTCGCCGAGCATATTAGATGCGGGAAAGCCGCTAAAGGAGAAAAGAAATGAAAAAATTGACAGTTACTGACTACACGCACATGGCTATCGTTGCTGCTATTTATGTTGTGTTGACCATTACACCACCGTTTAATGCCATCAGCTACGGTCCGTACCAGTTTCGGATATCAGAGATGATGAACTTCTTGACATTTTTCCATCGGAAATACATCATCGCTGTTACTGCGGGTGTTGTTATTGCCAACTTGTTTACTTATGGCTTGATTGATGTGGTTGTAGGGGGCTTATCGACCTTAGTTTTCGTTGCTCTGGGAGTTATGCTATTCAAAAAATACCAGAATGAGCGCGTTTTGGGTGGACTCTTTAATAAGGCATTTTTCTATTTTTCCTTATTTTTTGCAGCTAGCATGTTTACCATTGCAGCAGAATTGACTATTATTGCTGGAGCTCCCTTTTTCTTGACTTGGGTGACAACAGGTTTGGGAGAATTGGCTTCGCTTTTAATCGGGTCATTGCTGATTGAGCATTTGAGCCAGCGATTTGATTTGACCAAGTAGTCGATTTGGTAGTGAAGGATATCTTACCAGCCGGTAGATGTCCGTTTTATTTTGGAGGTTTTATGAAACGTTTGATTGAAAAAATGAGCATCCTATCCTTGTCGGTAATGCTGGTGTCAACCTTTGCAGTGTCGCCTGCCTTACCTGCCATGATTGCTTTTTTTGAGCCGTTAGGGATTTCTGGTGCTCAGGTTGAGTTTTTGATTACCGTGACGTCCTTAGCCATCATGGTTTCTCTGCTGGTTAATCCTTACCTAGAGGGCTATCTGCCTGAGCCGGTCATGATTAGTTTGGGATTGGTACTGATAGCTTGCGGCGGTAGTCTACCTTTGGTGACAAGGTCTTACGTGCTGATTTTCTTAGGACGGTTGATTCTTGGAACCGGTCTTGGGTTTATCAATGCGCGAGCCATCAATATTATCAGTAGTCACTATGATGGTCAGGAACGTTTGCAAATGCTCGGCTTTCGAGGTGCAGCAGAAGTGCTCGGCTCAGCTAGTTTGACTGCATTGGTCGGGCTTCTCTTGCCTTTGGGCTGGACAGCCAGTTTTGCCATTTATCTGGTTGCCTTTCTTATTTTGGGGCTGTATCTGGCTTTTGTGCCAAAAACACAGCCCGGTCAGCGCCATCAAGATAGTGACGCAGATGTTCGTTTGCCGAAATCACAGTGGCGACAAGCCATCTTTTTAGGTCTTATAGCGGGTTTTGTTATTCATATCAATACCATGCTGACCCTGAAAATTCCATTACTTGTTGAAGGGCTTGGTCTAGGGACAGCAGCCCAGTCGAGCAGAATCATCAGTGCTATGATGCTGATGGGAATTTTGGCAGGGATCTCGTTTAGCTTTCTGGTACAACGATTAGGTCGCCAGTTGCTGGGTTTGTCAGTTCTTCTTTTTGCTGGATTAGTGTTGTTGGTTAGTTTGGGAAGTAGTCTTTTAGTGCTTGGAACGGGCGCCATCTTGTCTGGTTTTTGTTACAGCACTGTTCTCACTATCGTGTTCAATCAAGCCTCAGAAGGTGTTTCAGCTCGTCTATTGAATAAAAAGATGACTATTGTTTTGGTAGGCTGTAATCTTGGTGGAGCAAGTTCGTCGATTTTGCCAGCTTTTTTGGAACAAATTTTTCCAAATACTCAGACGATTGTGCTCATTTATGCTGTGCTGTGCTTACTCGCCGGTGTCTATCTATTAGCTCGTCCCTTGAAGCACTCTTAACTAGTCAGGTGGCTGGATGTCCAGCCACTTTTTTAGTGCGCCTAAATGGTTGCCGCACATAAAAAGCCTCTTCCGATATTCTCGGAAAAGGCTTGTTCTCAGTGATTTCCACTGAGAAATAGGGGTTCTTATTTGAGACCGTATTTTTTGTTGAAACGATCCACACGTCCATCTGCTTGCGTGAACTTTTGACGTCCAGTGTAGAATGGGTGTGAGTCAGATGAAATTTCCACACGAATCAGTGGGTAAGTTTCGCCTTCGAACTCAACAGTTTCTTTAGATGGTTTCGTTGAACCACTAAGGAATTGGTAACCAGTTGTTGTGTCAAGGAAAACAACTGGACGGTAGTCTGGATGAATGTCTTTTCTCATCGTAAAAAATCCTTTCTGCCATAGCCCTTTGTGAGCCATAGTTATTAACCATTACATTTTACCAAAAATAGCAGAGCTTGGCAAGAACTTTATCTTAAATTTCCCAAGAAATCTCATAAGCTTGATAAGGGTAATTTAAGCCATAGCTCAGCTTTTCAGCTAATTGGCGAGAAATGAGCGTATGGGCGTCCCATGACGGAGAGAGACCTTGCTCTAAGCATCGCAGGATGAGACGTGCAGCAACCACCGTTGCTAGTCCCTTTAAGCGATGGTCTGGATGGGTGCTGATGTCGATTTCGATAGCGTCATCTGTTCGAGCATAAGAGGAAGCTCCTGCTACGACAGCGTCACCAAACCAGATAACCACGCCTAATCCATCTTTGGCATAAGCAGTTGCTGTCGGAAAGTTGCCGACCAAGTCACGCGACCACGGTTCTCTTAAACACTGGTCATAAGCCAAATCATTGAGATACTCTAAACGATAGCCATCAGGTAGGCCATCTGCCAAAATTCTTAACCTAGCTTGATCAAACTGATTCGCAATCATGGCATATCGGGTAAAACCGTGTGCTTTCTCTCCGTAATGATGTTCAATCAGGTTTGCCCATGCATCAGTAGTCGGTACTAGAATGATGTCTTGACCATGACAGTGTTCAACCAGATTGAGCAGTGGCTCTCCTGCCAAAAATCCAAAGGCACCAAATTGCCCGATTCGTGCCAAAACAGATTGAGGATTGTCTGACTGGTCACCCCAGACATCACCCATCTGACCAGTTAAGCAAGCAGTTAGAAGCACTTGTTCCCACCCGTTAAACAAGTGAGCAATGCTTTCAGGTTTCTCCAAACGTTTAATCATCTTGTTTTCTCCGTATTGAGGACGGTAGTTGTTCAGCCATGAGACAAGCAGTGCCAGGTACTGTAGAGTGAACTTGTTCACCGCTTATTTCGCACTTTTTAGACTGGGAAAACTGTGTTTTATCCTGTCTATCGTTTTACAGAATAGTTCGTTTTCATTAACGAAGGATAAAAGTCCCAGTGGTGTAGGCAACAGGTTAACATCAACAAAACCACCTTGGTTGAGTAACCCATGTTAATCTGTCGATAAATAACTGCAACGATGTACTGACCCCCAAAAGTTGGACAAGAAATATTATTGAAAGGATTTAATTCTGTATTGCACAGGACTAAGTCCTTTTAATTTTGTTTTGATTCGTTTGTTATTGTAGTAAAAAATATAATCG
>NZ_JBGTZC010000008.1:0-62764 GCF_041807725.1 Streptococcus sp. E17BB | reverse complement strand
CAACAATTTGTTGCTTAAAGTCATCACTAAATTGACGACGGATTTTTCTAGACATAGAGTTCTCCTGTTTTCTTTAGTGTAGAACACTTTATAAATTCTGTCTAGTTTAGTGTAACCGATTCAGAAAAATCAGTCGACGGTATTGAGGTACCTGCTAAGTATTCTCTGTTTCTTGATGCTACCTGCTGTTCTGTATTTTGGGACAGCTCTTGCTGTTATCCTCTTGACTATTGGGTAATGGTCCTATGGCTACGCTGATGTTGTCTATCAAGGGCAGGCTTATACCATTGTGTACACCCATAAGACCTCTGGTTTGTTTTTTTCAGAAGACCAAACTTTTAACCGAATATTTATACCAGAAAAACACTTATCGACCGATCCGTGAGCGACAAGAAATCATTAGTTATGACCCTAGCTATGCTCATGACAACTTACGATTTCAGCTACCAAAACCAGAGGAGCTGGCTGGTTACCTGGATAGCTTTACCGATCTTGATGAGAATTTGGAGAATCAATGAAATTAACCTTACACGAAATCGCCCAAGTGGTGGGTGCTAAAAATGATGTGGCTGCCTTTGATGACCTGCCACTGACAAGACTAGAGTTTGATAGCCGAAAGATTGCATCAGGCCATCTTTTTGTCCCGCTCAAGGGTGCTAGGGATGGTCATGACTTTATCGAGACAGCTTTTGAGAACGGTGCAGTAGCGACCTTTTCGGAGCGTGACTTGGGAGAGCGCCCTCACTTGTTGGTCGATGATTGCTTGGTAGCCTTGCAAGAGCTGGCTAGCTACTACATTGACAAAATGCAGGTGGAGGTCATCGCTGTCACAGGCTCAAATGGCAAGACCACGACCAAGGACATGATTGCCCAAGTCCTAGCAACTACCTACAAGACCTACAAGACCAAAGGCAACTACAACAACGAGATTGGGCTGCCCTACACTGTTTTTCAGATGCCAGATGATACAGAAAAGCTGGTGCTGGAGATGGGGCAGGATCGTCTGGGTGATATTGCGCTACTGTCTAAGATTGCACGCCCTCGTCTATCTGTGGTGACCATGATTGGAGAGGCGCATTTGGAGTTCTTTGGTAGTCGGGAAAAAATCGCTGAGGGCAAGATGCAAATCACTGACCACATGCCAGACGGGGGCTTGCTGATTGTTCCAGACGATGAGATTATTCTGCCATTTTTACCTCACCATCAGACTATCATCAGGGCTGGTCAGGACATCCAGCTGACAGAACTTGTCGAGCACAAAGAGAGTGTAGACTTTTCGGTCAATTTTATGGCGAAAGGGCTTCATCTGCCTGTGACAGGCAAGTACAATGCCACCAACGCCATGCTGGCAGCCTATGTCGGCAAGGAACTAGGGGTGACAGAAGAGGCGATTGTGACCAGTCTAGCTGATCTCGTCTTGACCCGCAACCGTACCGAGTGGAAAAAGGCAGCCAACGGTGCTGACCTGCTTAGCGATGTCTACAATGCCAATCCGACGGCGATGCGCTTGATTTTAGAGACCTTTTCAGCCATTCCTAAAAATCCTGGCGGGCAAAAAATCGTGGTCTTGGCAGATATGAAGGAGTTAGGAGCAGCTAGTTTTGACCTTCATGCTCAGATGATGGACAGCCTAGACCCCAAGGTGCTAGACAGGGTCTTCCTCTATGGGGAGGACATCCGAGCGCTCTATGATCAGGCTGTATCAGTCTTTCCAGCTGGTCGCGTCAGCCATTTTACCAAGACAAAAAATCTAGATCAGCTAGAGGAATTGACGCAGGCGCTCAGAGCAGTCCTTGAGCCAGCCGACCAAGTCCTCTTTAAGGGGTCCAATTCCATGAACTTGAGCCATGTGGTAGAGGCACTGGAGGTTGAGAATGCCTGATTTTTTCACGACCCAAGCTAGTCAAGCTCCTGAGCTATCTTTGTTGGTGCGTGCTAGCTTGTTAGGAATGTTACCGATTTTGCTTTTGCTGACCATTCGCTATAGAGACAAAGTAGCCTATCAACGGATTTTCCAAGGGTTGCAGCTGGTACAATTGGTATTTCTGTATAGCTGGTACCTATCAGACGGTTTTCCGCTGGAGGAGAGTTTGCCACTTTACCATTGCCGGATTGCCATGTTTGCGGTACTCTTCTTGCCAAAAGCATCGCTCATCAAAGATTATCTCGCTTATTTAGGGATTGGTGGTGCCATTGTTGCCTTTGTTTATCCTGTTTTTGATCCCTTTCCTATCTGGCATGTGACGACTGCTTCCTTTGTGCTGGGGCACTACGCCCTCTTTGTCAATGGCTGGCTGTATCTACTTGGTAAACAGAAAGAGGAAAACCTCACTGTGCTGAGGAGTTTGACGTATAGCTTGGTGATTAACTTGTTCCTCTTGTTGGTCAACCAGCTGACAGGCGGAAATTACGGATTCTTAGCGATAACACCTCTGGTCAACAGCCATAATATCTGGCTCAATCTTGTTCTTGTTACGCTTGCCAACCTTGCCTTGGTAGCCTTGGTGCAGAAAGGGCAGAAGCGATTGCTAGAGCTTAGTTAACTAATTCCTTCTGTTTTTCAGGAGGAATTTTTATAAGGTTTGAAAAAGCCCTTCTTTTTTGGTATAATAGGAGGGTTAAGATTATAAGAGGACTATCCAATGTAGCAATAGACAATCATCATATCCGTATTGAAAACCAGCAGACCAGCTCTGCTATTTATCAAAAAAGAAGAAAGAAATACCATGAGTTTACAAGATCAGATTCAAAAACGCCGTACCTTTGCCATCATCAGTCACCCAGACGCAGGAAAGACCACCATCACTGAGCAGCTCCTCTACTTTGGGGGTGAGATTCGCGAGGCTGGGACGGTCAAGGGCAAGAGGACTGGTAACTTTGCCAAGTCCGACTGGATGGACATTGAGAAGCAGCGGGGGATTTCGGTGACCTCGTCTGTCATGCAGTTTGGCTATGCGGGCAAGCGGGTCAATATCCTGGACACCCCGGGGCACGAGGACTTCTCTGAGGACACCTATCGGACCCTGATGGCGGTGGATGCGGCGGTCATGGTCGTTGATTCGGCCAAGGGGATTGAGGCGCAGACCAAAAAGCTTTTTGAGGTCGTCAAGCACCGCAATATCCCTGTCTTTACCTTTATCAATAAGCTGGACCGCGATGGTCGTGAGCCCTTGGATTTACTCCAAGAGCTGGAGGAGGTGCTAGGCATCGCTAGCTATCCGATGAACTGGCCGATTGGGATGGGCAAGAGCTTTGAGGGGCTCTATGACCTGCATAACCAACGTCTGGAGCTGTACCGTAGTGAGGAGCGGTTTGCGCCTTTGGAAAATGGCGGAGCTCTCTTTGCCAATAACCCCTTTTATGAGCAGGTTTTGGAAGACATTGAGCTCTTGGCTGAAGCTGGAAATGAGTTCTCCCGTGAGGCGATTTTGTCTGGAGATTTGACCCCTGTTTTCTTTGGATCAGCCTTGACCAACTTTGGCGTGCAGACCTTCCTTGATACTTTCTTAGAGTTTGCACCAGAGCCGCACGGTCACAAGACCACGACAGGTGAGGTCATTGACCCACTGGATAAGGATTTTTCAGGCTTTGTCTTCAAAATTCAAGCCAATATGGACCCTCGTCACCGTGACCGGATTGCCTTTGTTCGTGTGGTGTCAGGCGAGTTTACCCGTGGGATGGCGGTCAATCTCCCTCGCACTGGCAAGGGAGCCAAGTTGTCCAATGTGACCCAGTTTATGGCGGAAAGCCGTGAGAATGTCGAAAATGCGGTGGCTGGCGACATTATCGGTGTCTACGATACAGGAACTTACCAAGTCGGCGATACCTTGACCTTTGGAAAGAACAAGTTTGAATTTGAACCTCTGCCGACCTTTACTCCAGAGATTTTCATGAAGGTCTCCGCTAAGAATGTCATGAAGCAAAAATCCTTCCACAAAGGCATTGAGCAGCTGGCGCAGGAGGGGGCGATTCAGCTCTACAAAAACTACCAGACAGGCGAATACATGCTGGGAGCGGTCGGTCAGCTCCAGTTTGAAGTCTTTAAGCACCGCATGGAAGGTGAGTACAATGCCGAGGTTGTCATGACACCCATGGGCAAGAAAACCGTTCGCTGGATCAAGCCAGAAGACCTAGACGAGCGTATGTCTTCTAGCCGCAATATCCTAGCAAAAGACCGCTTTGGTCAGCCCGTCTTCCTCTTTGAAAACGACTTTGCCCTGCGTTGGTTTGCGGACAAGTATCCCAAAGTGGAATTGGAAGAGAAGATGTAGATGTTATTAAAAAGCTTAGCATTAGGGTTAATGAGACCTTAATGCTAAGCTTTTTTTAGATTTTATTGCAAGTTTAATCGATGTGTCATGATATAATTTGTCGCCAAGTAGCATCCTACACCCTGAACAGCTGATGTCAAGAGTACAAAAATAAGGTAGCCATTATCGAATAATAATCCTGTATCACTGCTTGAGTCTGGCAAGATAAAACTTGATAAGAAACTAATCAGAATATAAAGGGCAAAATAAGCGACAACACTCATCAGTTCACGCCGATTCTGAAAGAGTTGACCGATGGAAATCGCCAAATAAATCAGTAAAATACTTGCTAACTGGCTGACGATGACCACCAGCAGAAGTAGAGGAATTGAAATATACTGAGAAAGTTGGGGCAAGAGGTTTGGCAATAGCACCAAGAGATTTGGTAAATCAATTAATGGCGCAATGAAAAAGAAGAAAGCCAAGACTACTGTTGCTGATGAGGCAGTCATCCAGAAAAACGCCGCCGTTAATTTAGATAGGATAATCTGATGATTTGACACCGGCAAGGTTAACGTTAGGTAGCCCTCGCGCCCATAAATGTTTTTATAGAAGCGGTTGATGACTAAAAACAGGGTTGCAAGTCCTAAACCGATGGTTAGAGCAATAATCGTTAGTAAAGCAAGAAAGTAGAGATGATCCTGTAAGGAAAAGATACTTTCTGAGTATTCTAAGGTATTGTCGAGCCAAGCCCTGGTAACAAATCCAAAAATTGGTGAGATGATTAAGGTTGCCAGATAGAGCAACAGATACCATTTCCCTGCAGCTTTAATTTCATATTTGATGAGTTTTCCAAACATAGTATCCTCCTAAACTCTGAATGTCTCACGAAAGAGAGCATCAATTGATTTCCCATGCTCAGTTCGCAGGTCATCGGTGTTGCCTTGTAAGACAAGTTCCCCTTTTTTGATGAAAATGGCCTCATCTAAAATCGGCTCGACATCACTGATGAGATGAGTAGAGATGATGACAGAACTATCAGGGCTATAATTATTGATGATGGTGCGTAAGATATAATCTCGTGCAGCAGGGTCAACCCCACCAATTGGTTCATCAAGCACATAAAGTTTAGCACGACGACTCATCACAAGAATCAGTTGAACTTTTTCCTTGTTTCCTTTGGACAGGTTTTTCATGAGACTAGTTGGGTCAATGTCAAGGTCAGCCAACAAGATTATCGCTCTGCCATGGTCAAAATCACTATAAAAATCGTTGAACATGGTTAAGAGGTCTGATACCTTCATGTTGTCTCGTAAGTAAGTGGTATCTGGTAGATAGGATACGATAGCTTTGGTTGCTGGCGAAGGGCGTTGACCATCTACAAGCAACTCACCAGAACTTGGTTGCAACAGACCGTTGATGAGTTTGATGAGGGTTGTTTTCCCACTTCCATTTGGTCCCAATAGACCGATAATTTTTCCAGCATCAATTGTCAAGTTCAAGTCATTGATGGCTTGGTGATTGCCATATGATTTACTGAGGTGATATAGGTGCAATAAGTGCGTCATTGTCAGTCTCCTTATCTTCTTATCGTATAGAGGTAAACGAGTAGAGGCATTGAAGTAAAGGGTATGCTATTACTTATTCCTAACATTATCGCTAAGATAAGTAGTGAGTCTCCACTCTTTTTGGAAAATTTCTTAGCCTTTAGTTTCCTTGAGATAGGCTTTAATCTCAGAAATGATGTCCTTCTCGCTAAAACCAAGGGTCAGCATTTTTTTGATAAAGGTTGCAATTTCATTTGCAGCGAGTTCGTGACGTTTTTGGTCGATGAGTTCCTGATCATCAGTTACAAAACGTCCAGATGTCCGCTTGGTATAAACCAAGCCCTCACGTTCTAATTCTGTAAAAGCACGCTGCATCGTATTAGGATTTACACCAGCTTTTTCTGCAAAATCACGCACCGTTGGCAACTGCTCGCCACTCTTTATTTGGTAGCTAACAATTTGTAGCTTGATTTCTTGCACAATTTGTGAATAAATGGGCGATCTTTCGTCAAATGTCCAGACCATAATCTTTTTCCTTTCGCTTTAACGACCCAAAGGGTCTGTTAGTTTATCTCCTATCTAATAAATGAGATGAAAGTGAAACTCAATCAGTCATTTATCAGCAGTTGATGTTGTCGTGCTGCTTTGCCTAGTCCAACCTTTGTTTTTAGGTTGCTGAGACTAGCGCATTTGACGAGTTGTTCCGTCAATCAAGATGATTGACCTTTAAAGTCCGTAGGGATTGAGGGACCCAGCAGTGTTTTTCAACACTAAAGTACCTACTAGAACGGTGGAGGGAAAACTCAACATCCAACAAAGCTGATAAAAATTACCCCTAACCATTGTGTCTCGTTGATTTAATAACAATAACATGGAAGGCTGTAACGCTTGCCACACTCTTGATTTCTCAAGCATTAGTTTGTACTATTCTAATCATACGAAAAAAACTTAGATTTGTCAAGTGAAAACTCTTTTATAAAATAGTATAATAGACATAAGCATCAAGTAGTAGTTGTTCCCAGAAAAACTACTGCCACAAGTTTTGAGGAGGTCAGAATGTTTGTACCCTTAGACACAAAGACAGTCTACTCATTTTTAGATAGTTTGATCGATTTGCCAACCTACATCAGTACAGCTAAAGCTTTGGGCTATCAGAGCATTGGTATCATGGACAAGGAGAACCTCTACGCTGCTTATCATTTTATTCGTCAGACTAAAGCTGCTGGCTTGCAACCCATTCTAGGGATTGAAATCCATCAAGCGATTGCTGGGCTGGAATTGCCAATTTATCTCATTGCTAGGAACACAGCAGGCTACAAAACCTTGCTCAAATACTCCAGTCAACGGCTCACTGATGATGTTGTCCCTGACCTGCCAGAAACTGATGATGTTGCTGTTGTTGTCCCCTACCAAGAGGGCATTGAAGAGCTGGACTTGCCCCATCATGCCTTTATCGGTGTTTTTTTAGATAGTCCGCAAAAAGTGTTTAACCGTCCACTGCTCGCTCTACAAACTGTTCGTTACTTTCGCGAGGAAGAGACGCAGGAATTACGCGTTTTGCATGCTATCCGTGATAATCTACCTTTGCGAGATATTCCGCAGCCAACCTCTCATCAGTTGCTTTATCCTGCTGAACAGATGACCGAGCAGTTCAGACAAAGGTTTCCAGAAGCTTTGGAAAACCTCGAACATTTGGTGACAGGTATCGATTATCAGTTTGATACAGCTCTAAAACTACCGCGGTTTAACCGAAACCGCCCTGCCCATGAAGAATTACGTGACCGTTCAGAACAAGGACTGCGTTCAAAAAATCTCTGGCAGCCCCTTTACTGCAATCGATTAGATGAAGAGTTGGCCGTTATCCACGACATGGGCTTTGATGATTACTTTCTTATTGTTTGGGACTTGCTCCGTTTCGGACGTCATCAAGGCTATTATATGGGTATGGGAAGAGGTTCTGCAGCTGGCAGTCTTGTCGCTTACGCCCTAGATGTTACTGGTATTGATCCCGTGGCTAATCATTTACTGTTTGAACGTTTCCTCAATCGCGAACGTTACAGCATGCCAGATATTGATATTGACCTGCCTGACCTTTATCGTAGTGAGTTTCTACGCTATGTCCGTGATCGTTATGGCAGTCAGCACACCGCTCAAATTATCACTTTTTCAACATTTGGTGCTAAGCAAGCTATTCGTGATGTTTTCAAACGCTTCGGAACGTCTGAATACGAATTAACCAACATAACGAAGAAAATCGGTTTCAGAGACACATTAGCCAGCGCTTACGAGAACAATATCAGCTTTCGACAGCTCATCAACAGTAAGCCCGAATACCAAAAGGCTTTCGCTATCGCCAAGCGTATTGAAGGACAGCCACGTCAGACCTCTATCCATGCGGCTGGTATCGTGATGAGTGACGATGAGCTTACAGACCATATTCCCCTTAAAAATGGAGAGGAGATGTTCATCACGCAGTATGATGCTCCTGCCATCGAAGCAAATGGCCTCTTGAAAATGGATTTTTTAGGCTTAAGAAATTTGACCTTTGTTCAAAAAATGGCAGAAAAAGTCAAGGAAGAGACAGGTGTTACGATTGACATTGCAGCTATTGACCTAGAAGACTCAGCAACCTTGGCACTGTTTGCCCAAGGTCGGACCAAGGGCATTTTTCAATTTGAACAAGCTGGGGCTATTAACCTGTTGAAACGAATTAGGCCAAGACGATTTGAAGATGTTGTCGCAACGACCAGCCTCAATCGTCCAGGGGCTAGTGATTACATCGATAATTTTATCAAGCGACGAGAAGGAAGAGAAGCCGTTGATTTAATCGATGATGTGGTCGCACCGATTCTAGCACCAACCTATGGTATCATGCTTTACCAGGAGCAGGTGATGCAGATTGCCCAGTCCTATGCTGGCTTTAGCCTTGGAAAAGCCGATTTGCTAAGGCGTGCTATGTCGAAAAAAGATAAGGCTGAAATGAACAAGATGGAAACAGAATTCCTTCAAGGCGCGGCTACACTTGGTCGCAACCTAGAGACAGCAAAACGCCTCTATCAAATGATGGCAAAATTTGCAGGATACGGTTTTAACCGAAGCCACGCTTTTGCTTATTCAGCATTAGCTTTTCAGCTCTGCTATTTTAAGGCCCACTACCCAGCCGTTTTTTACGATGTCATGCTCAATTACTCGAACACCGATTACATTGACGATGCACTAGCCGCAGGCTTTCAGCTGGGACGACTCTCGATAAACACGGTTCCTTACTATGACAAAATAGCAGAGCAGACGATTACACTTGGGTTACGTCACCTACGGGCAGTGCCAAGAGAGCTTGCTTACTCGATTCTTGAAAGCAGAGCGAGTCAGCCCTTCGAAAGCATAGAAGATTTCATCACCCGTCTACCTGTCAAGTACCACAAAACTGAGCTACTAGAGCCCCTGGTGCAGGTCGGACTGTTTGACCAATTTGATCGCAATCGTCGTAAAATCATCTCCAACCTAAGCCATCTCTTCACCTTTGTCACCGAGCTAGGTAGTCTGTTTTCGGGTAGCTCCTACAGTTGGCTGACTGCTGAGGATTACAGCCCATCAGAGAAGTATCAGCTAGAAATTGACTTGTTAGGTGTTGGCATTAGTCCACACCCTCTTGTAACCATTAGCAAACAAGAACAGGGTAATTTCATCCCTTTATCTGAGCTAGTTGTTAATAGTCAAGCCACCATTCTCGTTCAACTGATGAGACTTCGCGTCATTAGGACAAAAACGAACGGGCAACAAATGGCTTTTGCCACCGTAACAGATACCAAGCAACAATTGGATGTGACCCTTTTCCCAGAAACTTATCAGTTGTACCATCAGCAGTTAGTGGAAGGGCAAATCTACCTGATGACGGGGCGTTTGCAGGAGCGAAATGGTAACTTGCAGATGATTCTCTCCCAGCTGCATCAGCCTGTCACGGAAAAGTGCTGGATTCAACTGTCTAACCATGACCAAGACAAGGAAATTTTAGCTGTTTTAACAGAACATCCTGGTAACTATCCTGTCGTTCTACACTATGAGGACACTAAGAAAACACTTCAGATAAAACAGCCACGAGTGCAAAAAACGCTTGCACTGATTGAGGAACTAAAACCTCTTGTTATGAAAACGATTTTTCGATAAAATTTTGATACTATTCATTACATTTTTTTCTAACTATGCTATAATAGATAAGTCAAATTGATTTTGAGTCAACTGGTTGACAGTTGGTTATTTTCCTAGAAAAGGAGTTACAAATGAAACGTATTGCTGTTTTAACTAGTGGTGGTGACGCCCCTGGTATGAACGCTGCTGTCCGTGCCGTCGTTCGTAAGGCGATTGTCGAAGGTATGGAGGTCTATGGTATTAACCGTGGTTACAAAGGCATGGTTGAGGGAGACATTTTCCCGCTGAACGCTCGCGGGGTGTCTGATCGCTTAACACGTGGAGGTACCTTCCTCCAGTCTGCACGCTACCCTGAGTTTAGGGAATTAGAGGGCCAACTCAAAGGAATCGAGCAACTGAAAAAACACGGTATCGAAGGTCTTGTTGTTATCGGTGGTGACGGTTCTTATCATGGTGCTATGCGTTTAACAGAACATGGCTTCCCAGCTATCGGTGTTCCTGGCACAATTGACAATGACATTGTCGGTACAGATTTTACAATCGGTTTTGATACAGCTGTTAATACTGCGACAGAAGCCTTGGATAAAATTCGCGACACCTCATTTAGCCATAAACGTACCTTTGTGGTTGAAGTTATGGGACGCAACGCCGGTGATATTGCTCTCTGGTCTGGTATCGCCTCAGGTGCTGACCAAATCATTATCCCAGAAGAAGAGTACGACATCAATGATGTTGTTGCTAATATTCGTGATGGGTATGAGAAAAAAGGAAAAAATCACCACATTATCGTCTTAGCTGAAGGGGTGATGCGAGCAGAAGATTTCGCAGAGCAATTAAAAGCAGCCGGTGACACAAGTGACCTCAGGGTGACAGACCTTGGTCATATCCTGCGCGGAGGGAACCCAACGCCACGTGACCGTGTTCTTGCTTCATGGATGGGAGCTCATGCTGTTGAGTTGCTTAAAGCTGGTCGTGGAGGTCTTGCTGTTGGTATTCATAACGAAGAATTGGTTGAAAGCCCAATCCTTGGTACAGCAGAAGAAGGTGCCCTGTTTAGCTTGACTGAAGACGGCAATATTATTGTTAATAACCCACACAAGGCACGTCTTGACTTTGCGGCCCTTAACCGTGACTTAGCACATTAATCTATCGTAAAACAAAAAGGAGTATCCTAACAAATGAATAAACGTGTAAAAATTGTCTCAACCCTTGGTCCTGCAGTTGAAATCCGTGGCGGTAAACGCTTCGGTGAAGAAGGTTATTGGGCTGGTGAGCTTGATGTTGAAGCATCAGCTCAAATTATCGCTCAGTTAATTAAAGAAGGTGCTAACGTCTTCCGTTTCAACTTCTCTCATGGTGACCACGCTGAGCAAGGCGCTCGTATGGCAACTGTGCGTCGTGCAGAAGAAATTGCGGGAAGAAAAGTAGGTTTCCTGCTTGATACTAAAGGTCCTGAAATCCGTACAGAACTTTTTGCTGACGATACTAAGGGATATGATTACAAAACTGGTGATCAGTTGCGTGTCGCTACTAAACAAAGTATCAAATCAACACGTGATGTCATCGCCCTCAACGTTGCAGGTGCTCTTGATATTTTTGATGATGTTGCTGTAGGAAACCAAATTTTAGTTGACGATGGTAAACTTGGTTTGACTGTCATCGCAAAAGATGAGGATACCCGTGAATTTATCGTTGGTGTCGAAAACGATGGCAAGATCGAAAAACAAAAAGGTGTTAACATCCCTTACACCAAAATTCCTTTCCCTGCTCTTGCTGAACGTGACAACGCGGATATTCGTTTCGGTCTTGAGCAAGGTCTCAACTACATTGCTATCTCATTTGTTCGTACGGCTAAAGATGTTGAAGAAGTTCGTAATATCCTTCGCGAGACTGGCAATGAGCATGTGCAACTAATTTCTAAAATCGAAAACCAACAAGGTATCGAGAACCTTGAAGAGATTCTTGAAGCCTCAGACGGTATCATGGTAGCTCGTGGTGATATGGGTATCGAAGTACCATTTGAGATGGTTCCTGTTTACCAAAAACAAATCATTTCAGCATGTAACGCTGCTGGTAAACCAGTAATCACTGCAACAAACATGCTTGAAACCATGACTGAGAAGCCACGTGCGACTCGTTCAGAAGTTTCTGATGTGTTCAACGCCGTCATTGATGGTACCGATGCAACCATGCTTTCTGGTGAGTCAGCAAATGGTAAATACCCTGTTGAAGCTGTTCGTACTATGGCAACTATCAATAAGAATGCCCAACACCTTCTTAATGAATACGGTCACTTGTCATCTGACGCTTACCACCGTGATTCTAAGACAGATGTCATCGCCTCAGCAGTAAAAGATGCAACTAACTCAATGGACATCAAACTTGTTGTAACTGTGACAGAAACTGGTCATACTGCACGTGCTATTTCCCAATTCCGCCCAAATGCTGATATTCTCGCAGTGACATTTACTGAACTTGTTCAAAAGAGCCTCATGCTCAACTGGGGTGTTATCCCAGTTGTTACAGACAAGCCAAAATCAACTGATGACATGTTCGAATTGGCTGAAAAAGTTGCAATCGAACAAGGTCTTGTCGAAGCAGGTGACAACATCATTATCGTTGCTGGAGTTCCTGTAGGTGTGGCTGGTTCAACCAACACAATGCGTGTACGTACAGTACAATAATCTAAACCGCTAGTAGCCAGTTAGATACTTACTTATCTACTGGCTTTTTGCACTTCTGATTTGATTAAGTAGGTCTGATATGTCAATTGTTCAAAAATCAATAAAGCTTGTCCTTGCTACTAGTTTTGCGATCTATTTAGCTCATCAATTTGGTTTGCTGTACGCTAATTCAGCTGGTGTTATCGCTTTACTTAGTGTGTTAGATACGAGACGTACCTCTTTACTTGTCGCAAAGGAGCGATTGCTGGCGAATTTGTTGGGTCTGTTTCTAGCTAGTTTTGTTTTTTCGATACTAGGTTTCTCACAACTTAGCTTAACTTCTTTTCTGGTGCTCTATTTGCCCTCGGCATTTTATTGGAAACTTGACAAAGGGATTGCGCCAAGTACTGTCCTTGTTCTTCATCTTTTTCAAGAAGGGCAAGTAATGTTCCAGCTTTTGTTAAATGAATTGGCTTTGTTTGGCATCGGGACTGGGCTTGCTTTAGTAGTTAATCTCTACATGCCCTCAAAAGCAACAGCTATCGCCCAATACCGTCAGCAGGTTGAGGAGCAGTTGCGAGTGATTATGCGACGATTCGAGTCTTTTCTCCTGTCAGGCAACGGTATTAACGAAGGCTTGCTTGTCATCGAGCTTGAACAGCTTTTAGAAACTGCCCTGGATCTAGTTTATCAAGAACGTCATAACCAAATCTTCCATCAAACCAATTATGATGTCCATTATTTTGAAATGAGACGGATGCAAGCAACTATTCTAAAACGAATGGCAAAGCTCATCAACGGACTCAAGGAATCATCTCCAGAGAGCATTATTTTAGCTCAGCTATTTTCAGAAACAGCCCAACAAATTAGTGAAAAAAATTCGGGTTATCAACTGCTCAAGGATATTGATGCTTTCTTGACCTCTTTCCGCAAACGAGAACTGCCTCAGACACGATTAGCATTTGAAAATCGAGCCTTGCTCTTTCAGTTACTCAATGATATGCAACACTTTATTCAAGTGAAGTTGGATTTTTATCAGCATTATGAAGGAATCTTGCTCAAAAATGAGCCAAATTCGGCACCTGAACTATAAAATCTGTTATAATAGAAGAAGTAGTTGAAAAGGAGGAGCTGATGCTAGAGCAACCATTGTTAAAACCGGATCAGGAAAATGCCTATGATCATGTTATTGAACACCTTAAGAGCAAGCAGATACGGATTACAGAAACGCGAAAAGCTGTCACCCGTTATATGATTGCCACAGCGCATCACCCTAGTGCTGAGCAAATTTATCAAGACCTACTCCCTATGATTCCTGGAATGAGCCTGGCTACCGTTTATAATAACTTGAGGGTATTAGTGGAAGCGGGATTTGTCTCTGAACTCAAACTTTCTAACGATAACACGACTTATTTTGACTTTTTAGGTCACGAGCACTTGCATGTTGTGTGTGAGTCTTGCGGCAAAATTGCGGATATCATGGATGCAGATGTTTCGATTTTCAAACAGACTGCCCAATCGGCGACTGGCTATAAAATCAGCAAGGAACAGTTTCTCCTCTACGGGATTTGTCCTAGCTGTCAGAACAATTAAAAATCCATTCTGAACTTATTCAGAATGGATTTTTTCGATTATAATGTTACAGCGTTAAAGGTGTCACCATGTTCAATATCACCATACTGGTAGCCACGGTCAAACCAGCGTTTACGCTGCTCAGATGTCCCATGTGTGAAACTATCAGGCACCACTCGCCCGTAAGCTTCTTTTTGCAAGGTATCATCTCCAACTGCATGAGCAGCAGCCATCGCTTCTTCAATATCGCCGACATCAAGATAACCTAGACCATCAACATATTTTGCCCAAGCGCCTGCATAATAATCAGCCTGCAGTTCTAAACGAACAGTTAGCTCATTAGCTTGTTTTTCAGACATCCCTTGACGTGAACGTGCGTATTGATTCATGATCCCTGACTCATTCTGAACATGATGACCGACTTCATGTGCAATGACATAGGCCATCGCAAAATCACCCTTGGCACGGTATTTGGTCGTTAATTCATGATAGAAAGAAATATCTAAATAGACAGTTCGATCAGCTGAACAGTAAAAAGGTCCAGAAGATGCCTGTCCGACTCCACAAGCTGTATGTGTTTGTCCGGTATAGAAGACCAACTTCGGCGCATTATAGGTCTGACCATGGCGACGGAATTCTTCTGTCCAAAAGTCCTCTGTCGATGCCAGAACCTTACTAACAAATTCAGCTTCGTCATCAGTCACATCACTGGCTGGCGTCCCAACTTGAGTTGATTGGTAGGAAGAGTAGCCAGTATCTCCGCCCAGAAGATTCCCCATTCCTCCCCCAGCAAAGACCAGTAAAAGCAAGAGAAGAAGTAATTTACCCTTCCAGCCCATGCGTGAAAATAATAGTGGTAGTAAAATGTTACCACCAGACATGCCACCTTGTCTTCCATAGTTCCCGCCTGGCAATGAACCCGATTGCCCACGTCGGTCTTCGACGTTGTTACTTTTTCGTAAATGATCAGTTTTCATACGATTCTCCTTTAGTGATAGCCTTATTATACGTTATTTTCTTAAAAATGTCATTAGACTTGCCTTTAGTTTATGAAAAGGTTATAATGGCAATTAGAAAGGTAGGCAACATGTCCATTGAGCTAATTATTATTATTGTTTTAGTAGCTTTTTCTATTGTCAAAATCGTTTCAATCAGCAAAGTCACCAAACTCATGACTGAAAAAATCAAAAAAGAGGCAGAAGAAGCTAAACAAGCAGAAAAAAATGAGAATTAACTACGGTTTACATGATAAGGTTAGAGTTGGTATACTTTCCAACTCTTTTTACATAATTATAATTACGCAAAAACATAGTATTTCCTAATAGAAAATGCTATTAAAACAAGGGAAAATCTGCTATAATAAACCTATGGAAATTGAAAAAACCAACCGAATGAACGCCTTGTTTGAGTTCTATGCAGCGCTCTTAACAGATAAGCAGATGAACTATATCGAGCTTTACTATGCCGATGATTATAGTTTAGCAGAGATTGCAGAGGAGTTTCAAGTTAGTCGGCAGGCTGTTTATGACAATATCAAGCGGACAGAGAAAATCTTAGAAGATTATGAGATGAAGCTCCATATGTACTCTGATTACATCGTTCGTTCCCAGATTTTTGAAGAAATAGCAGAGCGCTATCCAGAGGAGGGGTTCCTACAAGAGCGACTAGCCATCCTCAGCAGTATCGATAACCGTGAATGATTTTTACGTAACTTTATTTATGTAAAAATCAAATTTACATCAAAACATAGACAAAAGGAGGTTTACATAATTTATTTTATGTAATATTTTATGGCATTTGAAAGTTTAACCGAACGCTTGCAGGGCGTTTTCAAAAACCTGCGTGGTAAGAAAAAGCTGAATGAAAAAGATGTTCAAGAAGTCACCAAGGAAATTCGTCTGGCTCTCTTAGAAGCTGACGTTGCTCTTCCTGTCGTTAAGGACTTTATCAAAAAAGTTCGTGAGCGAGCCATTGGTCACGAAGTCATCGACACGCTCAATCCCAGTCAGCAAATTGTTAAAATTGTCAACGAAGAGCTGACAACCATTTTAGGTTCTGAAACAGCTGGTCTTAACAAATCGCCAAAAATCCCAACGATTATCATGATGGTTGGTTTGCAGGGGGCTGGTAAAACAACATTTGCAGGCAAGCTCGCAAACAAGCTCATCAAAGAAGAAAATGCTCGCCCACTGATGATTGCAGCGGATATTTATCGTCCAGCTGCCATTGACCAACTTAAAACCTTAGGTCAGCAAATCAATGTCCCTGTTTTTGATATGGGGACAGAGGTCCCTGCGGTTCAAATCGTAGCAGAAGGTCTCAAGCAGGCGCAGATAAATCGCAATGACTACGTCCTCATCGATACGGCAGGTCGGTTGCAGATTGATGAGAAGCTTATGGAGGAGCTACGTGATGTCAAGGCACTAGCTCAGCCAAATGAGATTTTGCTGGTTGTCGACAGCATGATTGGTCAAGAAGCCGCCAATGTTGCTCGTGAATTTAACGACCAGTTAGACATCACAGGGGTCATTTTAACCAAAATTGATGGTGATACTCGCGGTGGTGCCGCCTTGTCTATCCGCCACATTACTGGTAAGCCGATTAAGTTCACTGGTATCGGTGAAAAAATTACTGACATAGAAACCTTCCACCCAGACCGCATGTCCAGTCGTATCTTAGGGATGGGTGACCTCTTAACCTTGATAGAGAAGGCTTCAGCCGAATATGATGAGAAAAAATCGTTAGAATTGGCTGAAAAAATGCGGGAAAATACCTTTGATTTTAATGATTTCATCGATCAGCTGGATCAGGTACAAAGCATGGGCCCAATGGAAGACCTACTTAAAATGCTACCAGGCATGGCTGGTAACCCGGCACTTGCTAATCTCAAAGTTGACCAGCGCGAAATCGCTAGAAAACGCGCCATTGTCTCATCCATGACCCCTGAAGAACGGGAAAATCCAGACTTACTGACACCGAGCCGTCGTCGCCGTATTGCTAGCGGTTCAGGCAATAGCTTTGTTGATGTCAACAAGTTTATCAAAGATTTTAACCAAGCTAAGGTCATGATGCAGGGGATGATGAATGGGGATATGACTCAAATGATGAAGAAGATGGGTATCAATCCCAACAATCTGCCGAAAAACCTCCCAAATATGGGGGGGGGTCTGCCTGATTTTGGTGGTATGGATATGTCTTCCCTCAGCGATATGATGGGGGGCGGTGCTATGCCATCTATGTCAGATATGTTTGGCGGCGGTCTCAAAGGGAAAATTGGTGAATTTGCCATGAAGTCTGCCATGAAACGTCAAGTGAATAAGATGAAAAAAGCTAAGAAGAAACGTAAATAAGATAATCAAACTCACACCTTTTGATCTGCGACTGACAGAAACAAAAGGTGTTTTTTAATCATGCACTTTTTAATTAATAAAATAGTTGACTTTTATTTTTTTATCAGTTATAATTGATAAAATCCGAATGAAAAAGGTGTATTATAGATGGATATTCAACAACTACCTAAAGCCGAGCTACATTGCCATCTGGATGGTTCCCTATCATTCTCAGCTATTCGTCAACTAGCCCATTGGGCCGATATCAGTCTTCCAGAAAGCGATGAGGAGTTAAAAACACTTGTCACAGCTCCTTCAGATATTAGTAGCCTTAATGATTATCTAAGGACTTTTGATACTATTCTTCCTTTGTTACAGACTAAAAAAGCACTGAGGTTTGCTGCCTATGATGTGGCTCAGCAAGCCGCTAAAGAAGGTGTCATTTATGCCGAAATTCGTTTCGCACCAACCCTATCCACCGCTAAGGGGCTGACTGCCATAGAAGTCGTCGAAGCGGTTTTAGATGGCTTTGAACAGGCTCAAGATGATTTTGGTATTGTTGTCAAAGCCTTGGCTTGTGGGATGAGGCAGTCAAATCTTGATGAAACTTATCGCATGTTTAAGGAAGTTAGCCGTCTTGCGACACGAGGCCTAGTTGGTTTTGACTTTGCTGGAAATGAGGCTGATTTTCCGACTGGTGTTTTAGAAAAAATCATCACAGATACTCAGGCACTAGGGTTGCCTTTTACCCTCCATGCTGGAGAATGCGGGTGCGCTAACAATATTGCACAAGGTCTGAAACTAGGCATTAAGCGGTTTGGTCATGCGACAGCCCTATCCTTATCAGCAGAGATTCTTGATGATTTTGTTGCGAAAGAAGCAACTGCTGAATTATGCTTAACAAGCAATCTTCAAACAAAAGCAATTTCTGAATTAAGTGAATATCCTTACCATATTTTCTACGATAAAGGCGTACGAATAACGATAAACACCGATAACCGAACAGTTTCTGACACCAATTTAACAAAAGAATACCAATTATTTGCTGATTATTTTGGGGTATCTATAACAGATTTTTTAAGGTTTAATGAATATGCTTTAGAGGCCAGCTTTGCCACTCCAGCGGAAAAAATGAAACTTTTGGAAAAATTACATCAGGGCTACGCACCATTTTTAAACACAGACAGCAATTAACTAGACAGAGTTGAGATGAGCAAACAATTCATACTTGAGATTGTCAGCGCATCCTACTCTAATTTTCACCTTACATCTTTCCGAAAAACTATAATTTTCTTGAAAAATATATCTTTCTATGCTATACTACTTATATAGAAAGATATAGTATAGGTGATTTATGCGACGTGAGTTGTTATTGGAGAAAATTGAGGAATTAAAAGGAATGATGCCCTGGTATGTCTTGGATTATTACCAGTCCAAGCTCGCTGTTCCTTATAGTTTCACGACCCTGTACGAGTATCTAAAGGAATACCGTCGATTTTTTGAATGGTTGCAAGATACAGACTTGGTCAGCGCTCAGCGGCTGGCAGATATCCCCTTGGATACACTGGAACATTTAACCAAAAAAGAGGTCGAAGCCTTTATCCTCTACCTACGAGAGCGTCCTCTGCTCAATGCTAATACCACCCAACAGGGAGTCTCGCAAACGACCATTAACCGTACCCTGTCAGCTCTTTCAAGTCTTTATAAATACCTGACGGAAGAGGTCGAAAACGAACAAGGAGAGCCTTATTTTTATCGCAATGTCATGAAAAAAGTCTCCACCCAGAAAAAAAGAGAGACTCTAGCCTCTCGTGCGGAAAACATCAAGCAAAAACTCTTTTTAGGTGATGAAACGACTGCCTTTCTCGACTATGTGAACACCGAGTACGAGCACAAACTCTCCAATCGTGCTGCTTCTTCTTTCCGAAAAAACAAGGAGCGGGACTTAGCGATTTTAGCTCTGCTATTGGCGTCTGGCGTGCGATTATCCGAAGCGGTCAACCTCGACCTCAAGGATGTCAATCTCAAGATGATGATCATCGACGTGACGCGAAAAGGTGGCAAGCGCGATGCTGTTAATGTGGCAAATTTTGCCAAACCGTATCTGGAAGCCTATGTCGCTATTCGCAAGCAACGCTACCGATCAGAAAAAACGGATGTTGCCTTTTTCTTGTCTGAATACCGCGGTAAAGCTAATCGTATCGACGCTTCTTCTATTGAAAAAATGGTGGCAAAGTACTCCGCTGACTTCAAAATCCGTGTCACTCCTCACAAACTCCGCCATACGCTAGCCACTCGCCTCTACGATGCCACCAAGTCTCAGGTCCTTGTCAGTCACCAGCTCGGGCATGCCAATACCCAAGTCACAGACCTTTATACCCATATTGTCAATGATGAGCAAAAAGATGCCCTAAACAAGCTATAATGTTACATATTTATAATTATGTAAAACACCAACTCGGAAAGTCGGTGTTTTTTTACGGTTAACTTCTTGTGAATACGATATTGATAACAAGGTCGGGGTGCAATAACTGCTTAACCCGACATTTATCGGCGATGTAAGCTTCTAACTCAAGTTCAAGGTCAGGCTGTATTGGCTCTGATAGGGCAACCTGTATATCAAATGTTGCCTCACTATAGCTTGCAGAAACCTCAACTGGAAAATCCTCGTTTCCGTGTCGTCGTGCAAAGTAGCCTTGGACACACATGCTGACACAAGAGGCTAGGGCAACGACAACCAAACTGACAGGGGTCTCTCCTTGTTCAGTTGTTGCAAATGTGGTGATTGGCTCCCCATAACCTGTTGATTTCACTTGAAATAGCTGTTCCCCTTTGACGTATGTCTGATACATCACTTGTTCTCCTGATTCTCATCCTCATTGGCTGATACAGCTTTTTTGAATTCGGTAATCATTTTACCGATGGAAGCGCCTAGTTCTGGTAGTTTTTGCGGTCCAAAGATAATCAGAGCTGCAATCACAATAACCAAAACACCTGGTGCACCAATATCTCTTAACAATCCCATTATTATCCTCGTTTCTTTTCTACACTTCTACTTACTATGATACCAATTTCATAAATCAATAGCAAGGGTAAACTCATGATCAGGTCACTAATCACATCTGCTGGTGTTAACATCACTGCCAAACAAATCATGGCAAAATAAGCCTGCCTACGATAGCTTCTTAGGAAGCGAGCATTAACAAGACCTAGACGTGTCAAAAAGGCGATAATAACTGGAAATTCAAACAAAATAGCTAACGGCAGGGTGGTGTGCCAAACGAAAGACAGGTAATTTTGTGCTGTTATCTGGGTGATAAATAAATCATCTCCCAATGATAGTAAGACCCGAAATAAAGACGGTGTAACCAGATAAAAACCAAATGCTAAGCCTGTGATAAAACAGGCAAAAACAGCTGGAATATAGGTCAGTACCCCTCTTGCTTCACTAGGTTTTAGCGCGGGACGAACATAAGCCCAAATCTGATAAGTGATGAATGGCAATATCAGGCTGAAGCTCATCAAGCTCGCCAACCGAACATAAATCCATAAAATATCATTCGGACCAAGAACCAGCAATTTTTGTTTCAGGGGACTGGTGATAAAACGATACAGTTCAGGTGACCAGTACAGACTTAGGATAAAAAATCCGACAAAGGTCAATAAGACAATGATGAGCCTTTTCCTAAGTTCGGTCAAATGCTCTAAGATACTTTCTTCTTTATGGGTCATGCTTCCCTACTTTTTATAACAAACAGGCTAACAGCGACCGCCAGAATAAGGATTATCTGCAGTAGGACAACTTCCCAGCTCGGATAAATGCCCAACCAGTCAATACTTGGCAGCCAAGTGATGTGATGGCTCGAAACCTGATTGGTCAACTGTAAGGTGTGAATGCTGACACCTAACATCTTAAAGGCTAGCCCATAAATCAACCACCCCAAAACATAAAAGAGACGGTTAATCGGCAATCGTTTGGCAGAATTCAAGAAAATGACGGTCAAAACGAGTAAGCAGGCTAGGGCTAGTCCAATACCAACCAAAAAATCAGGCAGGGAAATGTGAGGCAACATGCCTGCATAAAACAAAATGGCCTCAGCTCCTTCACGAAAAACAGCTAAAAATGATAGAAGAAACATGGAAAAGAAAGATCCTGTTGACATGACAAGGGACAGTTGTTTTGTCATATAAGCTTGCCAGGCAGTAGCTTGAGATTTACGATGTAACCACATGCCGATGGTCAGCATCATCACAACCGCAAAAATACCAATAAATCCTTCTAAAATTTCACGGTTAGCACCTGAGGTAAAAGTTGGAAAGAGCTGATGGAGCAACCAAGCTGTCACTGCGCTCGCTACTAGTCCTGCTACTGCTCCGCCATATACCCAGCGTAAGCCTTTCTTTTGCCCGACTGAGCGTAAGACACCCACTAAACTCAAAACAATGAGCAGAGCTTCAACTCCTTCACGTAGCAAAATCAACATGCTATCAAAAGGTGTATAAGCCGCTGTCGTATCAATGGTTTTTAACTGACTGATTAAGTCACGCAGGTCTTGCTGCGAATCTTTTTCAGAAAACTTTGCCATGATAATCGGTATCTGGCTTTCTACCTGACGGTACAAACTGGCATTCCTTGTGCTGACGGCACTTTCAAAGCTCGGCCAGGCAAGAATAAATTCACGCAACTGTTGTTGTCCCTTGCTCAAGTTTCCCTCGTTAGAAGCTTTTACTGCTGCTTCTAGGGTGGCAATGCCTTGACTGAGACTAGAAATCGTGGAAATGGCAGCTACGTCTTCTCCTGAAACAAATGCCTTAAGCGCCGTTTCTAGCTCATTTAACTGGCTAATGATGAGTGTTTTGTCTAAAGGGTCGGTCTCGATAGCTGCTCGCAAAAAGGATAAAGCTGTTTCGATACGCCCATAATGCTTAATGGTTGGGCGAACCCGAGCCTCATGACGTGTCCAAACACTATTAAAGGCTAAAAAGGCTGTTTTTAACTCCTCTCTATCCTCTACACCGCTGATGGTTTGGCGCAGGCGCTCAAGAGCTGGAAAAACCTTGTTCTCAAATTTTTCAAGTTCGGTCTCGTAATCGACAGGATTTTGTTCCTGTTCAAACTGCAGCAACTGTTTGGATAGATTAGTGAGTTCAGCTTCTGTGATGGTTTTATCAGATAAGCTATCGGCTACTGCAACTAAAACTTCCTGACCTGCTTTAGACTTGCTCTCTTCTAAAGCAACAAATGCTTGCTGGAAATTTTCTAGCTCTGTGAGAGCTTTGTCTGCTTGATGATTTTGTAGAGCTGTTTTGGCATCGGAGATTTTGATAAAAAATTCACTGTAAGACTGGGCATGAACTGGGCTGACAAACAAGGCAAATGCCGCTATTATCAGCAACACAAGTCTATTCAAATAAGTCTTGACCAAGATAGCCTCCTTTTTTGACACCAGCAAAGCAAGCAAATAGCCCAGAACCAATATGAGTGATGTATTCATTAAGCTTATCACTGGCCCCCATCATGGTCTGGATTTTGACAAATTGGTCAGGGTCCTTTTGAAAGGAGATAAAGAGCAGACCAGACTCAAATTGCCCTGTTGTCTCGTTAATCCCGTCAGAATAGCTATAAGAACGACGATAAAGCTCCAGACCGGTTTTCTTAGCCAGATGAACATGAGAATCAACAGGAATGACAGGATTTCCTTGAGCATCTGTTTTCTCAATATCGACTGTGGCAAATTCATCAGTTTCTCCCAAGGGTGCTCCGCTAATCTTATGACGACCGAAGGTATTTTCCTGCTCATTCAAACTGGTTCTGTCCCATGTTTCTAAATGCATGCGGATTTTTCGAATCGCCATAAATGTCCCATCTGCCAGCCAGTCCTTACCATCGTACCAGATAATATCCTGCTGGGCTTTAGGTTTTGTTGGGTTGGCAGTTCCGTCTTTAAATCCAAAAAGGTTACGTGGTGTTTCCTTACCGTTGCCGATGGCTGTAAACCCAGACTGACTCCATTTCATGGTGACTGAACCTCTGGCTTTCCTGATTAGATTGCGAACAGCATGAAAGGCGACTTGCTCATCATCTGCACAGGCCTGAATCATGATGTCGCCACCTGTATAACGTTCCTCTAGCTGCTCACCAGGAAAGGGCGGAAACTCTTTGAAAACACTAGGAATTTTATGGGTCCAGCCTAATTTTTCCAGAAAACGTCTGCTAATGCCAAAGGTCAAGGTTAAGCGATAAGGATTTAGCCCGACGGTTTCTCCAGTATCTTTTGGCGGTAAGTGAATGTTATCTGGTTCGTCTTCGACAGCCTTACCATCAATGAGGTTCTCAGCATAGACCGTCCAGTCCTTAAAGACCTGACGCAACTGATTTCTATCTTTTGTCGCCAAATCGAGTACCACAAGGTAGATGTTTTTCTGCACTGGGCTGACGATACCGGCCTGATGACGGCCGTAAAAGGCAAAACTATCCTGACCGACCAACTCGTTTTTAACTGATTGAACCTGCTTGGTCAAGAGACCTCCGACGACTGATGAACCGACCAGTGCTCCAGCACCTGCTAAACTAGCCTGCTTGAGAAAATCTCGTCTACTCAGTTTTTTGTCGAAAAATCTTGTTTTTTTATCATCTTGAGTCATCGATGTCTCCTATTCAATGACAATCCCCATTTGAGATAGGGGTTCACCTAACTTCGTGACCGCTTCTGACAAGGCACGTGTGTCTTCCTTGGTCAAGTCAGTATAGGATTTGTAGTTGGTACCATCCGTCATGTGGCTGTCAAGTAGCGCATGTACATCTGCAAATCGAGCCTCCAACTCTTTAACAAGGTCAGAATTCTTTTCTTGTAAGAGCAGACGGAAGAGGTCAAAAATCTTTTCTGCTCCCTCGATATTGGCGCGGAAGTCGTACAGATCGGTATGCGAGTAGATTTCTTCTTCACCGGTTATCTTGCTTGTGGCAACTTCGTTGAGCAAATCAACCGCTCCCGTAGTCATCATGTCTGGAGTCACATCAACTGTTGATACCTTGGCACGGAGTTCCTTGATGTCTTTGACCAACTGGTCAGCGTATTCGACCGTTCCCTCGGTCGTGTTATTTTCCCAGAGAATGCGTTCGATACGGTGAAAACCAGACCAGCCCTCCTCCGTGTTATTCTCATCGACATAGTCTACCAAACGGAAATCAATTCGAACATCCAGCTCACCGAAACTCTCTGCAATCGGTTCGCTCCGTTCATAAGCCATCCTGATAATGGGATACTGCGCTTTAGCTTCTTCAAGTTTGCCCGCTTTTAAGAGCTCCGCCCATTTTTCGGTATCCGTCAGCAGCTGGTCGATTTGCTGTTCAACAAAAGCCTGATAGTCCTTAGTAATCTGATTTAACTGGTCTTGATTATTTAGGACAACCGTCTGACCAGACGAGGGAGATGTTGCCGTCGGGCTGTTTTGAGCACAAGCTGCAAGGCTAAGGGTAGCTACTGCCAATAGGGAATAACGCAAAATATTCTTCATTGTAACCTCTTTCTAATGCTTATATTATAACGGATAGGAACGAGTCTTGTAAACCATTTCTCAAATATGAGAACTGTTATAAAATAAGCTATCTCCACTCTCTTCTATCGTGACCTTTGCCTGGCTTTTTGGTAAAATAAAGAAATGAAAAGCATTCTTAAACATTTCAAACCTTATGACTATCTTTTAATTGGGGTAACCCTGCTAATCAGCCTATCGCCTTGGTTTATTACTCTCTGGAAAGCCCAACACCCGCAACCAGCTAACCTGGTTGCTGTTGTCAAAATTAAGGGTGAAATTGTTGACCAGTTCGACCTGACTGCTGACAGCACCAATCAGACCATCACCTATACCCCAAATCCTGGTCAGTATAATATTGTCGAAATCGACAGCGGGCGGATTCGGGTCAAGGAAGACAACAGTCCTGATCAGATTGCTGTTCGGACTGGATGGATTAGCCAGGCTGGACAAGTTCTGGTCTGCCTGCCCCACCAATTTCTCATCGAAATCCAAGGTCAGGCTAGCGAGGATGAGCTTATTTTACCGCGATAGCAAAAAAGCCCAAACTAGGGCTTTTTCTTCTTAACGAAACAGTCCAGCAATCAGCAAGACCAGCACATAGAGCCCGCTCCAAAGCACAAAACTCTTTATGCTCTCTATAAAAGTCTCCCGTTTGACCTGATTGGCTGAAAAACGTTTGATACTGCTCAGGTGCAAGGGAATAGCTAAGCAGATAAGCAAGCTCCACCAAGGTAACAGCCTTAGCAGAACAGCTAAAAGAAAACTCACCCAAGGCAGAGCGGACAACATTTGATAGAGCTTGACTGAGCGGTCCGGGGTCAAGTAATGCACCAAGGTGTAACGGTGATTGCGCACATCCTGTTCATAGTCGCAGATATTGTTGGCAAGCATGATATTGGCAATCAAGGCCACCAGAGGCAAGCTGATTAAGGCTAGCTCAACGAGAGGCCTGACATTGACTTGCAAGCTGAAGAAACCATCCACCCAGCCACTGCGGACAAAGTAGGTTGGGTACTGGACATAATTGGCCAAAAAGAAGATGCCAAAACCCATGGTCACTCCAGAAAAAGCTTCTCCCAGAGGCAGGCGAGACAGGGGCAGAGGACCAAAGGTATAGAAAATCCCAATCAAAAAGCAAACCATACCCATAGGCAGGAGCAACCAGTCCGTCTGCCAGACCAAGACCAGAGATAAGGCAGTTGCTAAGCCTAAAAGACCAAAGATAATTTGGACCATTCGATTATAATCGAGCCGATGTCGCCCAATGATATTATCTTCTGTTTTATAGAGTATGTCCTTAGCCTTCTTATAGTCCATCGTATTGTTGATGGCAGTGGTCGTCAAATCAAAAGTCAAGACCGCTAGGCTAAACAAAAAGGTATTGAGCCAATCCAGCTGACCGTACCAGTAACGGTACCAGAGCAAGCCCATGATCAGTGGGAAAATACTAGCCACTTTGGTCTTAAGTTCCACAAACTCTAAAAAAATTGGTAGGGTTAATTTGGTTTTAGTTGGCAAGGTGATACTCCTCGTTGCTTAATTCAAAGGTGTTTTTCAGACCATCACTAACATGAACTCCGTGGTCCTTGTCAACGAAAACAGCTTCCGCATCGTCCAGTTGGTTGATATGGGCAAGTCCTTCCTCTAAGCCCATGACAAAGAGACTCGTAGAGAGAGCATCAGCCTGGGTAGATGACTTGGTAAAGACCGTTACGCCGGAGATACTGTTGTCAATCGGGTAGCCCGTTTTAGGATTAAGGATATGGTGATATCGAACCTCATCCACTTCCAGATACCGCTCGTAAATGCCAGAAGTCACAATAGAGCTGTCGGTCTGAAGCACACTGCCAACCGTTGCTCCACGGATTTCGTCAGGGTCTTGAACACCGATCTTCCAGCCGTCAGGATTGTTGGGAGAGCTACCCATAACAATGACGTTACCTCCTAGATTGATGACGGCTGTTGTGATGCCTTTCTTGACAAAAAGATTTCTAATCTGGTCAGCAATGAAGCCTTTAGAAATGGCTCCCAGCTCCAAAATCATGCCTGCTGGAATTTTTACGGTCTGGTTGGTCTTGTCTAATTCAATTTTTCGATAGTCGATATGATTTAGCCCTTCAGTAATTTCTTCATCCGATGGTTTTCTGGCCTCAGTTGACCCAATTCGCCAGAGCTGACTGATAGCCCCGATAGAGATGTCAAAACGACCTTGGCTGGTCTTAGAGACCTCAATAGCTTCTTCTATCAGGCTAAAGGTGCGCGAATCCACCTTAATAGCCTCTTTACCTGCAGCCTGATTAATCTTGTAAATGTCGGACGTTTCTAAATTAGTGGAGAGTAGGCTTTCAAGCTCTGCTATTTCAGCCAAAGCTTCCTCCATAACCTCCTCTAGACCTTCGTGGTAGATGCTAAGGGTGACGACGGTGTGAAGGAGGGACTCGGTTCGGGTCAGGGGTGTTTTGGTGACGGTCAGACCGTCAGTGTTTTTGGTCTGGCAGGCGGTCAAGAGGGTCAAAACCAGACCTACAAGGACAAAAAAGCGTTTCATAAGATCCTTTCTTTGATAGGCGAAAAGCCCTCAAATGAGGACTTTCTTGACAATTATTTGATGATGATAGTCTCAGTTTTGCCTTCTTTAGCAGCTGCAATCAACTCAGCAATTGATTTTTTGAAGTCGTTAGAGATGGTTGTTGCACCTGAAACTACTTCGATGTTCTCAAGACCTGGTGTTGCAACAACGCCAGCGTTAAGTTTCTCGATAGCTTCTGCATGAGAAACGCCAACTTTATCTTTCATGTTGGTGTTATACTCAGCACTCTCACTTTTAAGTTGACCTTCAGCGTTGATGTAGTCGAATTTAGACTCAACTACTTTAGCGTCTTTAACAACAATCGTGTGAGTGATTTTCCAACCGTGCTCATCTGCTTCAGCACCTTCTGCTGTGTAAGTCCCATCAACAAGAGTGCCGTTAGTTGCACCTGATGTTGCTTCTGCTGAGCTTGAAGCTACCACTGATGAGCTTGCTTCTGAAGATGTAGCGGCAGTTTCTTCTTTCTTAGCACCACAAGCAGCCAGCGTCAAGCTAGCAGCCAAAACAAGAGCACTGTTTAAAAACCATTTTTTAGACATGTATGTTCCCTTTTCTATTTGTTTTTTTACTACTTAATGTTACCATATCGTGATAAAATTGTCAAATTTTTTTCGACAATTTTGCCAAAGACTGTGAGGATATCCCCAATTCCTTGAAAGCTCGTTCAGCCTTAGCCAAATAAGCTATTTTTAACCTTCTCGTTTTTTCCAGAGCCTGACTGGTTGCCAGTTTATCCATCAAAATCTGCAAATCTTCCTCTGACCAACCGTGTTTTTGTCGCTCATTTATCCAGCCCTTAAAATCAGGATAACCAACAAAGGCATAGAGGATTGGAGCCGTATAAATACCGTTTTGCACGTCCTGAAACCGAGGTTTACCTGACTGACCTAAAGCCTGCTCATAATCTAAGAGGTCGTCCGCTAGCTGAAAGGCCATCCCCAGAGCCCGTCCTGCCTGATGGGCTAACTGGAGCTCACGAGGACTACTTCCCACTCTCAGACTACCACCTTGACAGGCTAAGGAAAATAGCAGAGCTGTTTTACCTTGGATTTGTTTGAGGTAGTCTTTGAAGGTAATTTGGAGATTGTAGTGATTGAGGAGTTGACGGATTTCACCAACTAAAACCCCATCAATCAGCCGATCTTTAAGACCGTCTGGTGATTCTTTCAGACCAAGCAGTTGTAATCCCTTGGTTGCCAAATGTCCCGCCTTAGTTAAGAGGTAATCTCCTGTGTAAATGGCTAAGCGATTAGAAGTTACCTGATGCAGGGCTTCAATGCCTCTTCTGTAACTGGCCCCATCAATCACATCATCGTGCACCAGGGTGGCCAAGTGAAAGAGTTCTAAAGCAGCAGCCAAGTAGTAACGCCCTTCCCTTAACTCGCCATCCAACTCCAAGGCGACCAGGAGGATTAGACCAGACCTCAGGTATTTACCAGGAGCGGTGATATAACGTGCTACTTCCTGTCCAATCAGACCAGGCAAACCCTTAGATTCATCCAGCATAATCTGACGAACCTTAATCAGCCCAGCCTGAACCTGAGGAAAATCATCCCAAATCGGGTGAACCATAATAACCTCTCCTTTCGTCTCTTGTCGCTTGCAGAGGGAGTGAGGGGCCAGAGATAGTATTTCATCTTTTCACCCCTTGCTCGATTACTCGGGGTGAAAAGATAAGAATAACTTGCCAATTCTTCCCCCTGTGTCTTATTTCATTAACCGCGAACCTAAGAAGGTCAGGAACCTTGTCCTAACCTTTTTACATTTTCTTTTTATCCTTATTCTGGTTGAGAAAACGCATTGCTCTGCTATTTCCCAAAGGTAATCCATAAACTATTTCTTCTGCCCATAAATGTGGCGTTCTTTACCGTATAGGAGGCGATCTAGCTGGTTACCTAGCCAAGGCATTACCCAGTAGTCCAGACCAAAGGCTTGACCAGCGCCACCCATGAGGGCGATAGCAACTGGAATAAACCAGATGTTTACCCAATAGAACATGCCCGACAGGCTGAACATAGCCACCATACCAGCGGTTATTGCAGAAATCAACCAAACAAAGAGACCAGCAATCAGAGCCAAACCGATGGCAATCTCAACGAAGACCATGAATTTTTGCATGAGAAGAGCTACTTCTTGATTAGGCATCATAAATTCCATAATGGACGCAAACCAATCTGGCATTTGTTCAAAGACCGTCATCGGGGTTTCGCCGTAAGTGTAGCTCAGGCTAAAGACTGGCTCAGCCACTTCTGCTGCTGCCATTGAGGCACTGGTTGTTGCCTCCACTGCCTGAGAAGCACCTGAAACTGTCTCTTGCAACCAAGGAAATGGAAAGACCACCTTGTCTCCCAACCACGAGGTTGTGCCGAAGAGACCAAAAGCTTTTTTCAAGCCTTCAAAAAGCCAGACACTACCGTAGAAGACCCGCAAAGGCACTAGCCAGAGACGATTGCCTTTGCTGGACAAATGGCCACCAAAGACGTTACGACGGTTTTTGACATCAAAGAACTCGTGACGGGTATAGGTCACCATGTTGTAGAGGGAGCTGATACTGAAGAAGTAAACTAGGTTGACCAGATGCTTGACCAGGGTCGCCATAAAGCCTGACAGGTGGTACTTGTCATTGAGGTAAGCCACGGCATATTTGGCACCGATAGAGACCATGAAACCATCGTACTTGCCTTCGAAAGTGTGTTTTTCCCCTCCGGTAATGGCTGCTGCAATGTTGCTAGCTGCGGTATGCCCAGTTTGCTCAGCTGCTTGAACAATCTGAGGTACTGGTCGCCCTTCCTGACTGGCATCTTCATAGTAGACCAAGTCACCAGCCACATAAACATTTTCCTTGTCCAAGGCTTCCATGCATTGGTTAGCCATGAGACGTCCAGCACGACCTTTACTGATGTTGAAGTTTTCAGTATCTGAATTGGCCTGAACACCAGCTGTCCAAATTGATGTATAAGTTGGGATGGAACGACCTGACGCCAGATTGAGCTGATGATTGTCAACAGACGTTACCCCATCTGCCAAAATCAATTCAACACCTCTTTTCGTCAGGTACTTGGTCGCCTTCTCACGCTCCACCTCAGTCACCATAGCCAAGATGTTTGGTGTGGCTTCAACCAATTTGAGAGAAAATTCTTTTTCGTCCAAACGGAACTGTTTAGCCAAGATTGGTACCCAATCAATCAGCTCACCAATCATCTCAATCCCTGTAAAGCCTCCCCCAATAACAGTGAAGGTCAAGAGGGCACGGCGTTTGGATTCGTCATGTTCACGGCTTGCGCGGTAGCAGGCATCAATGATTTGGGCATGCAGGGCTTCCGCTGCTTCGATAGACCAGAGGGTAAAACCATTCTCTTTAACACCAGGTGTGCCGAAGTCATTGGCTTCACCCCCCATAGCTAAGAGCAGGTAGTCATAAGAAAAAGTGCCGTGCTCAGCAAGAACTGCCTTCTTATCATAGTCAACCTTGGTCACCTTGTCGGTCACTAGATCAACTTTGGAGTACTTTTTGAAAATTCGTTGTAGATCATGCTTGACCGCATCAGGTTCCACCCGACCAGCTGCTACTTCATGAAGCTCAGTCATATAGGTCATAAAGGGATTCTTGTCAATCAAGGTGATGCTGATATCTTGATTTTTCTTAAAGGTCTTTGCTAAATGGCGAGCAGCTGAAACACCAGCATAGCCAGCACCAACAATAACAATCCGTTTCATTGGGAAAAATCCTCTCTAACTATTGATAAGTTCTATTATAGCAGGTTCTCAAGAAAGAGCAAGGGAAATATTTCGACCAAGCCTAATAATAGGAGTTTTAGAGAATAATAATGGGCTTTTTTTATCTCACTTTCAATATACGCTCAACTTCCACAACAATCCTCACTTGCCTATTTGACTCAAAAGAGTTAGTATTAAAGTAAGAATAATTTTAAGTAATAATAGTTTTAGAAAGGACTGACGTGACCAAATCTATTAACAAAACCATGTTTATCACCATGTTGGCAGCACAGGCAGTGATTATCAGTCTAGTTGAGCGGACTATCCCAGCTCCCTTTGCCTTTGCACCTGGAGCCAAGCTAGGTCTAGGTAACCTGATTAGCTTAATCGCCATTTTTAGTCTCAGTCCCAAAGACAGTTTTAAGGTAATCAGCCTGAGGCTAGGTGTCTCTACTCTTCTGGCTGGGGGCTTTTCTAGCTTTCTTTATGCCTTGGCCGGAACCCTACTCAGCTACCTGGGTATGCTGGCTAGCAAACAGCTAGGACCAAGACGGGTCAGCCTAATCGGGATTTCTACTTTAGGTGGGATACTTCATAATCTTGGGCAACTCCTGGTCTTCTCAATCTTAGCGCGATCTTTTGCCCCGCTGAACTACCTCCCTATCCTAGCTTTTTCAGGTATCCTCTCAGGATTTGTCGTTGGTCTAGCTGGTCACTTCCTCCTCAAAAAAATTGCACCTCTACGCACCTATTATCCTGAACTAGCCAAGACTTGGCTGTAGTTATTTTTTAGGAAAATAGCTGATTAGTAAGGATGTACTCTACAAAAAAACTGAGATAGATTCGCATAACTGCCAGTCAGCCCTGCGAACCTGTCTCGGTTTTTTCTTTATGAGATTAGTTTTTCTTCTCAATCGGTGCTAGGCTGGCGAGCAGTTTTTTGAGACCGATTTCTGGGAACTTGATTTTGAGTTCTTGGTTGCTGCCTGTGCCCGTGACTTCAAGCACTAGACCTTGCCCCCATTTGCGGTGAATGGCAATATCTCCCACCTGCCAATCAGTTGCGTTGGTGTCTGGCTGACCGACACTTGGTCGAACAGGCTGTCCGAAGGTGGCTGGGCGAGCCTGAGCTTTGCGAGCTTGCAAGGCTTGAGATAAACTCATCCCTTGACCAAACTGGGTTGCTCCGCCATTTGCAGAAGAGGCAATAAAAGACGTGTGGGCTGGACGTGCCAGTCCCTGATAATCCAGCAGATCCGCTGAAATCTCGTTAAGGAAGCGACTAGGACGGTTGTAGCCCAGCTTACCAAAGAGGGTGCGGGCGTTGGCGTTGGTCAAGTAAAGCTGAGTCTCAGCTCGAGTGATGCCGACATAAGCTAGACGGCGCTCCTCCTCCAGCTCCTCAGGGTTTTCAGTCGCACGACTGAGCGGAAAGACGCCCTCCTCCATGCCGATAAGAAAGACCAGCGGAAACTCCAGTCCCTTGGCCGCATGAAGGGTCATGAGGGTCACCTCAGCGCTCTGACTGTCGCCATCATCGGTGTCTGCAATCAGGGCCAAGTCATTGAGAAAGCGACTGAGTTTATCAAGCCCTATCTCTTCTGTCGTTTCTTCCTTGTCGTCAAAGTTCTTAGTCACCGAGAGAAATTCTCGGATATTTTCTACCCTTGCCTGACTCTCCAGCGTATTTTGTAACTCAAGGGCGGACAGGTAACCTGTCTTGTCAAGAACGGTCTCCACTAACTCAGTCAAACTATAATTGTCTAATCGGTCACGGAGGTTGAGCAAGAGATTACCCAGCTCAAAGAGAGCTTGAGCGGCCTTGCCCTTGATGCCAGACAGCATAACCTGACTAGCCCCCTCCAGCAAGGATAGGCCAGCTGGATAGGCAAAATCGCGGATCTTGTCCAGCGTGCCTGGCCCCACACCACGCTTGGGTTCGTTGACAATCCGTTCAAAGCTCATGTTGTCGGCCGGGTTAGCAATGACATTAAGGTAGGCGATGAGGTCTCGTATTTCCTTACGGTTGTAGAATTTGGTGCCGCCGACCATGGTGTAGGGAATATCGGCCTTTAACAGGGCTTCCTCAATGGTACGAGACTGGGCATTCGTCCGATAGAGCACAGCCATATCCTTGAAAGACCTGCCGTCCTGTCTGACAGCTTGATCAATCTGGCTAGCGACAAAAATTGCTTCCTCATGCTCATCACGCGCCCGATAATAAACCAACTTGCCGCCGTCATCATTTTGCGTCCAGAGTTTCTTGTCCCTGCGATTGCGATTATTTTTGATGACCTCGTTAGCTGCCTGCAAGATGGTCTTGGTTGAGCGGTAGTTCTCCTCCAGGAGCACCACCTTAGCCTCAGGATAGTCCTTTTCAAAATCTAGGATATTCTGCATATCCGCACCCCGCCAGCCGTAGATGGACTGATCTGCGTCTCCGACCACACAGATGTTGCGAAAACGAGAGGCCAAGAGCTTAACCAGCTGGTACTGAGCATGGTTGGTGTCCTGATACTCGTCCACGTGGATATACTGGTAACGGTTTTGGTAATAGCTGAGCACCTCAGGTTGTTCGTCAAAGAGGCGCAGGGTCACCATAATCAGGTCATCAAAGTCCATAGCCTCGCTGCGGCGCAGTTCAGCCTGATAGAGCTTGTAGCACTTGGCGACCATTTGTGTGTAGATATCGCCAGCCTGCATCTCGTAGGCCTTGTCATCCAGTAAATCATTTTTAGCATTGGAAATGGTACCTAAAATCGCGCGTTCATTCCATTTTTTCGGATCCAGATTGAGCTGTTTGAGGATACGCTTCATCAGCGTCCGCTGCTCACCAGGATCAACGATGGTAAAGTTGTGACCATAGCCGATTTTGTCTCCCTCACGGCGCAAGATTCTCACGCACATGGCGTGAAAAGTGGCAATCAAGGTATCCGCTGTCGCTGGATTGAGGGCCATAGCACGCTCTTTCATCTCGCGTGCGGCCTTATTGGTAAAGGTGATGGCGAGAATGTTCCAAGGTGCTACACCGACCTCATCAATCAAATAAGCGATACGATGGGTCAATACCCTGGTCTTACCAGAGCCAGCCCCAGCCATAATCAAGAGCGGTCCTTGCGTTGTCTGCACAGCCTCTGCCTGTTTGTCATTCATTCCGTTTAATAATGGGTTCATATTATCCTCATTTCTTTGTCTTGAAAATTATAGCACATTTCCAACAGGAAAAAAAGAATGGCACAAGCGATTTGCGTCATTTCGTGCTATAATAGTCTCATGACACATCCTAGTAAGAACCTCAAGTTAGCGGAGCGTGGACCGCTGATTAGCATTGTGACCTATCTCATTTTAGCGATCAGCAAATTGACCGCTGGGTATTGGTTAACATCATCGTCATTGATTGCCGATGGCTTTAACAACCTTTCAGACATTCTGGGAAATTTGGCCATCCTCATCGGACTAAAAATGGCACAGAAACCAGCCGACGGTGACCATAAATTTGGGCACTGGAAGATTGAAGATTTGGCCAGTCTGGTTACTTCTTTTCTGATGTTTGTGGTGGGGGTTCAGGTTCTGGTTCAAACAACTAGAGACATTGTCGCTGACAGCCCTGTGACAGCTGACCCTCTAGGCAGTCTGGTCGGCTTGGTCTCAGCTGGCGTCATGTTTGCCCTCTACCGCTATAACAAGCACCTGTCTCAATCCCTAAAGTCGGGCTCACTCCTAGCTGCTGCCAAGGACAACCTCTCAGATGCGGTGACTTCGCTTGGAACCAGCTTAGCTATTGTCGCCTCAACCCTCAAGTTTCCCCTATTCGACAAACTCGTTGCCTTGGTTATCACGCTTTTTATCCTCAAAACCGCCTATGAGATCTTCAGCCGCGCTACCTTTAGTTTGTCGGACGGCTTTGACGACCAGCACCTGACTCAGTACGAAACGGCTATCCTCCAGTTGCCTAAGGTTTTGGCAGTCAAATCCCAAAGGGGTCGAACCTACGGTTCGAATGTGTATCTGGATATTGTGCTGGAAATGCACCCCGACCTATCGGTTTACGAGAGCCATGAGGTAACTGAACAGGTCGAGCAGCTCCTACGTGACCAGTTTGGTGTCTACGACATTGACATTCACGTCGAGCCTTCTCCTGTTCCTGAGGACGAAGTCTACGAGAATGTTTACCACAAGCTCATTAAACTGGAAAAAACTGTCCTCTCTAAAATCCCAGATTACGAGAACTTGTTGACAAGTGAATTTAGATATGTTGATTATACTGGTCAAGTCCTTTCAGCAAGAGACTTTGACCATGATAAACCGTCTATTGGCAACGACATGACGGCTATTGAACTAGTCTCTATCAGTCAGAAAACCAAACTCCTGACCTACGAGCTGGACGGCTGTCATCACAGCTCCCTCTGGCGACGGCATGAAACCTGGCAACTGATGTTTCATCAGGTAACACAAATCCCTCGTTAAGTAACCTTAGCGAGGGATTTCATATAGCGTCATCGTAAAACAGCTTCTGCCACGGCTTGTTGAATCTGGATGACACTGTTATCGCTCTTGAATTGGAGAATTTCAGCCGGTTCTGCTACCGAGGAAATCCAAATTTTCAACTCAGAGTCAAGGTCAAAATGACCAGAGGTTTCAACAGTAAAACGTGAAATGGAACGATACGGAATGGACTTGTAAGAGACTTTTTCCCAGTTACTCCCTGTTTATCCACTAAAATTAAACGTTTCTCTGTAAACACAATCAAGTCTCGAATCAGGCTAAAAGTCAGGTGTACCTGTTCGTTTGGAATGAGAATGTCTGCTAAGTCGCGCTCGACCTTATCGTTGTCACGTTGGGACGCATTGCCTAAAAGTCCTAAAAATAATCCCATTGTTAGCTCCTTTTATTTGAATAGATGAATTAAATACTGTAGTAACTTTGCACCATACACCCACAGCACAGAGTAGCCGATAATAGAAAAGGGTTTTGTCAAAAGGATGATGGTCGTAAATCGTCGTAAGCTCATCTTAGTCAAGCCTGTTATCATCACCATAATATCAGCTGGTGAGACAGGAGAGACCATACAGAAGATAAAGAACCATTCATACGTTTTACTCTCTAACTTCTTCTCGTACTTGTTGAACTCACTTTCTTTAACAAATAACAAAATGAAAGCTTTGCCATATTTCTTAACCAAGAGAAATAGCAAAATGCTACCGATGACAATACCTGTATAGTTGTAAATAAAGCCCCATATTGGACCAAAAACCAAGGCACCTGCTACTGTCGTGACCCCACCTGGAATGATTGGAATAACGATTTGAACGATTTGAATGAGAATAAAAATAACAGGAGCAAGTAATTTGTACTGTAAGACCCAATCTTTGAAAGCATTGCTATCATTGAGGATCCCTTGCTTAAAGAGCCAGATAACCATGACTGCTGATCCTACCAGAGCTAAAATACCTAAAATCTGGAAAAATTGCTGTAATCGTTTATACATGGATTCTATCATACCAAAATCTTTTTTATTTTGCTATTTTTTACTGTTTATGTTACAATGTTGTAAGCAACATAATTTTCGGGGTCGTTACGGATTCGACAGGCATTATGAGGCATGTTCTGCAACTCGTGTGGCGACGTTAACGCTCAGTTAAATATAACTGCAAAAAATAACACTTCTTACGCTCTCGCAGCTTAATAACCTGCAAGCGTGACTGACGGCTGTTTGCTTACGGCAACCTGAGGTCTTAATCTAGTAAGCTGGTTGACAAGAGAGGTTTCGTGCTTGTCAACGAGATTTAGAAACTCGCTAGTCGCAGGCCTGAGTGGTGTGTCGGCGATTAGTTAAAGCAAAACACCACCTATGGTTGTAGACGAATATGTTAGCAGGTGTTTGGACGTGGGTTCGACTCCCACCGGCTCCATAATAAGTTCTTAAAATTTTTTTAGAATAGCTAAAGACGTTGTTAAAGCAGCGTCTTTAGTTTTTACCTTGCTAATTTGCAATATTTTAAAATGTCATCTATCACGGTTTAACAGTCGGTTCTGTCAGTTCGACTGTTTCGTGCTTAATAACAGATGTCTCTAAATACCTTGTCTAACATCATATAGAGTGGGGCTTAATCGGGTTATCGTCAGAGCTATAAAAGCTGATGACATCAACTCATTAGGGAATAGAGATGATCTGCAACTCACGTTTTACAACTGTCAAGGCTCAGGCACTTTGGAGCGTTCAGCTATGTCTTACTTAGTGAATAATAATAAAAAGGAGAGAACTAATTTAGTTCTCTCCAAATTTTAGCGTTTCGCTAATTTATTTAAGGGCAATAATAATTTAAAATCTTATTTCGCACTTAAAGCTGCCATGGTGATGTAGTTGTATGGCTTATTGAAATGTGGCAAGAAGAGAATATCAAGAAGAGCCAACTTGTCGATGGTTACTTGCTCTTGGATAGCTAGTGAGAACATGTGCATACCCATAGAGATGTCTTCTTTAGAAGCTATTTGTGCACCTAAGATAACACGAGTATCAGCATCGTAAACGATACGGATTTTCACATCATGGTTATCGTGTTCCATGAATTCTGGTTTTTGCAAATCTTCAAAGTCAGTTGCAACAGCATTGAATCCGAAGCGTTTAGCTTTTTCAAGTGTCAAACCAGTTGATACCATCTTGAGATCAAAGATAGAGATACCGTTAGATCCTTGAACACCAGCTGTTTCAAGCTCAGTACCACAAGCATTATGTGCTGCAACAATAGCTGTACGGACTGCGTTTGATGCCAAAGCAATATAGTTTGTATCTTGCAATGAGTTGTCATAAACAGTTGCACAGTCACCAATGGCATAAACATCAGGGATGTTGGTTTCACCTTTTTTGTTAACCACAAAGGCACCGTTACGGAAGAGTTCAATCTTACCATCTCCAAGGGCAGTGTTTGGACGGAAACCAACAGCCAAGATAACCATATCAACATCGAAAGTTTCTTTGTCAGTCACCAAACGCTCAACTTTGCCATCGCCTTCCACGGCTTGTACAGTTTGACCAAATGCCAACTTGATACCATTTTCTTCAAGGTTTTTGTTCATCAAATCAGTGAATTCTGAATCGTAGTAACCACCGAGTGATGTTTCAGCAATATCAACCAAGATAACTTCTTTATCAAGGCGTTTGAAGGCTTCAGCCAACTCAACACCGATGTAACCTGCACCAACAACAGCTACACGTTTGATGTCTGGGTTGTTGAGTTTTTCGATAACCTCAGCAGAGTTTTGGTAAAGTTTTACGAATTGCAAGTTTTCCAAAGTTGCTTTGAACTCACGTGAACCTTCTTGGATTTCAGCACCTTTGATTGGAGGCAAGATTGGTTGTGAACCTGTCGCAAGGATCAACTTGTTATAGCTCTCAACATGTTTTTCACCGTTGACAATAGCATGCACTTCTTTTTTATCGTAGTCGATGAACTCAACAGGTGACTCCATGTAAACTTTAGCGCCTTTTGATTCAAGCGTTTCTTTATCTGAGTAGAACAAACCTTCTGGACCTGAGATTTGTTTACCAATCCAAAGCGCCATACCACATCCCAAGAATGAGATGTTGTTGTTTTGGTCGAAAACAACTACTTCGTTTTGATCGCCATAGTTGTTCAAGATAGTGTTAATAGCTGATGTACCGGCGTGGTTAGCACCGACAACAACGATTTTAGCCATGTGTAAATTCCTCTTTCTCATTTTATGTAATCATTTACAATAACTATTATAGCATACTTCACAAAGAGTTTCAAGTTTTTTCTCTGAAAGCCCTTAAATTAACAAAAATCAAGATTTTTATCCAAGTTTTTGTGAAATTTGTAACTTTCCGGAATCATAAATCAATCAAATACTACTAAAGAAGGTTTTAGCTCATATTGTTTTCTTGTTGGATTTATCTGGAATGACCTAACAGTAATAAGAAAAAATAGCATCATAAGACCGGCGTGTCTCACTGGTCTTATGATGACTATTATCATTTTGATTTGATATAATTGACACCGCCTGCTTTTGGTCCAACGGCTTTACCAAAGAAAGCAGCAAGAACGATAATTGTCAAGAGATACGGAGCCATCTGCAAATAGACCGTCGGAACTTTTGACAAGAATGATATTTGCCCGCCAATAACTGCTAAACTTTGTGATAAACCAAAGAACAAACTAGAGAGCATCGCCCCAATTGGATTCCAACGACCAAAGATCATGGCTGCTAGCGCAATGAACCCAGGACCCAGTATGGTTGTTACGGCAAAGTTAACAGAGACAGATTGTGCATACAAGGCACCGCCCATACCACCAAGGAAGCCTGAAATCATGATGCCTAGATACTTCATCAAATAAACGTTAATCCCTAAGGTATCTGCTGCTTGTGGGTGTTCCCCTACTGAACGTAATCTCAATCCAAATCGCGTCTTATAAAGGATATACCAAGCCACGAAAGCAAAAGCAACCGTTAGATAGCCTGCAAGGCTAGTGTTTTTGAAGAAAATATCTCCAATCACTGGCAAATCTGCTAGTACTGGAAAATTAAATTTACCAAAAGCATGTCTAATGTTATCTGTCTGACCTTTGCCATAGAAAACTTTAGTCAAGAAAACGGCTAAGGCTGGTGCCATTAGATTTAAGACAGTCCCTGAAACCACATGGTCAGCACGGAAATTAACCGTAGCAACCGCGTGGATTAGTGAGAATGCTAGTCCTGCAATTCCTGCCATTAAGAGGGCAATCCAAGGGGTCGCTTTCCCCAAATTCTCCGCCATTTCAAGATTAAAGACAATACCTGTAAAGGCACCGATAACCATGATTCCTTCAAGACCAACATTGACAACGCCTGAGCGCTCGGAGAAGACGCCACCAATGGACGTTAAAATGAGAGGCGCCGCATAAACCAGCATTGACGGAACTAAAATTGCAAACATATTCATCTTATTTCCCTCCTTTTACTGCTTTTTTAGGCTTGATGTAACGCTCAATCACATAGTGAGCTCCGACAAAGAAAATGATAGAAGCTGTCACAATTTTAACTACTTCCGGTGGAATGCCTGCAATATTCATACCAGGAGAGCCGACACTCAAAGTACCGAACAAGAAAGCTGCAAAAATACTGCCGATTGGGTTGTTACCTGCCAGAAGACTGACAGCCATACCATCAAATCCGATGGCCAATGAACTTGATTGAACAAAGACGTTTTCAAAAGTGCCTAGACCTTCAACAACACCAGCTAATCCCGCCAAAGCACCTGAGATAATCATTGAGAGAATGATGGTTCGTTTGGAGGAAATACCTGCATACTCACTGGCATAGGGGTTAAGTCCCACTGAGCGAATCTCAAAACCAACGGTTGTCTTGTTGAGCAAATACCAAATAATCGCCACCGCAATCAAGGCAAGGAAAATGCCTAAGTTAGCACGAGAATTATTGGTGAAACTTGACAGCCACTCTAAGCGGTAAGTCGCATTAGCAGAAACAGCAACGGTTGAATCAATGGATTTTTTAAGCGGCTCTGCCATCAATTGTTGAATAGCATAGTTCCCAAAATAAAGGATAATGTAGTTCATCATGATGGTAACGATAACTTCACTTGTGCCGAGAAATGCCCGCAAGATACCAGGGATAGCCCCTGCAATGCCCCCAGCTATCATACCAATCACAACGGTTAAGAAAATCATCAGCGGTCGTGGCAGGTCTGGGAAAGCTAAAGCAAACCAGCCTGCCGCCAACCAGCCCGCAAAGGCTTGACCAGACAGACCGATATTAAAGAAGCCTGCTCGGCTAGCTACTGTAAAGCCAAGTGCCACTAAAATCAGAGGCGCCATCGCACGAACAATTTCACCGATATTCTTCAAGCTACCAAATGCTGTCTGGAACAGCCCTTCATAACCCCAGATAGGATCATAGCCAAAGAGCAGCATAATCAGAGCCCCTAAAATCAGACCCATCAGTACCGAAATCAGAGGTACAGCAATCTGTTGCGTTTTTTTAGACATTGTTTGCCTCCTTTTCAATACGACCACCTGCCATCAAAATACCCAATTCTTGCTTGTTGGTGTCTTCTGGCAAGACAATACCTTGAATCTGACCATCATGGATAACTGCAATTCTGTCAGATAGGTTAAGGATTTCATCCAGTTCAAAACTCACCACCAAAACAGCCTTGCCTTTGTCACGTTCTTCAATGAGACGACGGTGAATATACTCAATCGCACCAACATCAAGTCCACGAGTGGGTTGGCTAACAATCAGCAAATCAGGGTTTCTATCCACTTCACGAGCGATAATGGCTTTTTGCTGGTTACCACCTGAAAAACCTTTAGCAGGCACCAATTCATTTGCTCCACGGACATCGAACTCAGCCATTAGCTTTCTAGCGTACTCATTCATTTTATTGTAGTTAAGGACACCATTTTTGCTAAGCGGTTCTTTGTAGTAAGTTTGCAAAGCGGTGTTTTCAGCTAATGTCATTTGAAGAATCAATCCGTCACGATGACGGTCCTCAGGAACATGACCAACACTGAGCTCTGTGATTTGGCGGGTCGTCATTTTTGAGACTTCTTGCCCTTTTATCGTAATACTACCTGATTTAATCTTACGAAGACCTGTGATAGCTTGGATCAACTCACTCTGTCCATTACCATCAATCCCTGCAATACCAACAATCTCTCCAGCTCGTACATCCAGAGACAAGTTCTTTACAGCAGGGACACCACGATTTTCATTGACAACTAAATCCTTGATAGACAAGACAACGTCCTTAGGCTGTGCTGCTTGTTTTTCAGTTTTAAATGAAACTGAGCGTCCGACCATCATTTCAGCTAAATCTTGTGCAGAAGCCCCGGCCACATCAACTGTTTGAATGGATTTACCACGACGAATAACCGTCACGCAGTCTGCAACCGCGCGGATCTCATCAAGCTTATGGGTAATCAAAATGATCGACTTGCCTTCCTTGACCAGATTTTTCATGATAACCATCAATTCTTGAATCTCAGCGGGAGTCAGAACTGCTGTTGGCTCATCAAAAATGAGCATGTCAGCACCACGATAGAGGGTTTTCAAAATCTCTACACGTTGTTGTGCTCCAACAGAAATATCTGCAACTTTGGCTTCTGGATCAACAGCCAAGCCATACTTTTCTGACAAAGCTTTAATTTCCTTATGAGCTTGTTTCAAATCAAGCACACCGTTTTTAACAACTTCATTGCCTAAGATAATATTTTCAGCAACCGTAAAAGCTTCAATAAGCATAAAGTGCTGGTGAACCATCCCGATACCTAGGTGAGCTGATTTAGAAGGTGAATCGATGACAACAGGCTGGCCGTTAATCACAATCTCACCACTAGTCGGTTGTAAGAGACCAGCTAGCATGTTCATGAGCGTTGACTTACCAGCACCGTTCTCACCTAATAAGGCATGAATTTCGCCTTTTTTGACTTGAAGATTGATGCGATCGTTTGCAACAAAATCACCAAATTTCTTGGTAATTTCACGCATATCAATGACAGGTTGTGCCATATCGTTTTCCTTTCATCCAAACATTATAATTCAGTAAAACCTATCAAAACGATGATAGGTTTTGCTGAAGCATAAGGCTTCAGTTTTGGAAAAAGCGACCGACTCTAGTCAGGTCGCCTTTCTCTTATATTATTTTTCAGGAACAGTAACTTTACCTGAGATAATCGCTTCTTTTGCTTCTTCTACAGCTTTTTTCGCGTCATCATCTAGGCTAGTTGTTGCCAATTCTACACCAGCATCTTTCAAACCGTAAACAGTAACAACACCACCTGGGAATTTACCGTCTTGTGTTTGAGTTGCAATCAATTGAACAGCTTTACCAACTTCTTTGATGGTTGATGCTAAAACAAAGTTAGATTCTTTACCATCTTTAGATGTGTATTTACCTTCCTCTGCTTGGTCACGGTCAACACCGATAACCCAAACTTTTTCAGCTTCATTTTTTGTTTCGTTGATTGCTTTCGCTTCAGAGAAGACACCTGCACCAGTACCACCAGCAGCTTGGAAAATCACATCAGCACCTGCAGCGTATTGAGCTGCAGCGATGGTTTTACCTTTAGCTGAATCGCTAAATGAACCAGCATATTGAACGTCAACTTTGATTGATGGGTCAACTGAGGCAACACCTGCTAAGAAACCTTTTTCAAAGCGAGTGATAACGACACCTTCCATACCACCGACAAAACCGATTTTCTTAGTTTTAGTTGCTTTTGCAGCAGCAACACCTGCTAAATAAGAAGCTTCGTGGTCAGCAAAGGTTACGCTAGCAACGTTATCCAAACCTTCAATAACATTATCAACAATGATAAAGTTTGTGTCGGTATTGTTTTTAGCTGTTGTTTCAACAGCTTCTGTCAATAGGAAGCCGATACCTGCAACAAGATTGTAGCCGTTTGATACCGCTGTATCAAAGTTAGTCACATATTCTGATTCATTGTTAGAGCTGAAATAGTGGTAACCATTTCCTTTAGACAAACCATTTTCAGCACCCCAAGCTTGCAAACCTTCCCAAGCTGATTGGTTAAATGATTTATCATCTATACCACCAGTATCTGTAACGATAGCAACCTTCAAATCAGTCTTAGCTTCAGTACCTGATGCAGCTTCTTTAGAAGCACCACGGTTGCCACAAGCAGCCAAACCAAGAACAGCAACTGCTGTCAAACCAACACCGATATATTTCTTGTTCATTTGAATGAACCCTCCTAATTTTTTTGGCAACAAAATGTTGCAAGTTAAATGGCTTTGCCTCAAAGAGGCGGTTTTCACAAACTAGGTCAAGTCTGTGAAAGAGTATGGAAGTAATTCCCTGACCGTCATCTCGACCGTCTGACCGTCTTTAGCGATCAATGTAATTTTTGCATCCTGTGGAAAAAATTCTGCCATGACTTGGCGACAAGCGCCACAAGGCGATACAGGTTGATCTGTCTGACCATAAACGGCTAGTTCAATCAGGCCGCGATGCCCATCGGAAACGGCTTTGAAAATAGCTGTTCTCTCACCACAATTAGTCAGACCAAAACTGGCATTTTCAATATTGCACCCTGTGTAAACCTGTCCATCTGCGGTTTTCACGGCTGCACCAATGGGAAAATGTGAATAAGGAACGTAGGCGTTTTGGCTGGCTTCAATGGCTAATTCAATCAGATTAGTAGCCACCATTGACCTCCTGTCCTTGGACAATGGCTACGCCAGACGACGTTCCAATACGGGTTGCCCCAGCTTTGATAAAGGCTTCGGCATCTGCTAAACTACGAGCACCGCCCGCTGCCTTAACTCCTACATCTGGACCAACAGTCTGACGCATCAAAGCGACATCTTCCAAGGTCGCACCGCCAGTTGAAAAACCGGTTGACGTCTTAACGAAATCCGCCCCAGCACGAACACTCGCCTCACAAGCGGCGACTTTTTCTTCGTCTGTCAGCAGGCAGGCTTCGATGATGACTTTAACGATTTTGTCACCACTCGCCTCAACAACAGCTCGAATATCGTCTTCAACTAACTGCCAGTTGCCGTCTTTGGCAGAACCGATATTGATAACCATGTCAATCTCGTCTGCGCCATTCTCGATAGCGTTCGTTGTTTCAAATGCTTTGACAGCACTGGTTGTCGCTCCCAGAGGAAATCCGACAACGGTACACACTTTTACAGTTGTTTCATTCAGCTTTTCCGAACAATAACTCACCCAAGTCGGATTGACACAGACGCTAGCAAACTGATGTTGAATAGCCTCTGCAATCAGTTGGTCGATTTGGTCTTTGCGACTGTCTGCTTTAAGCAGGGTATGGTCGATGTAAGTATTGATTGTCATTTAATCTCCTCCTTTATCTGATAATGGTGATGATTTCTTTAGGGACAATTTTCTCTTCACCTATTGTAACATTTTTTTGGAAATTTGTAAGCCCTTTTGAATCAATTTTTTCATTGGAATAGATTTTGGCGATAACTTCCCCTTCTTTAACCGAGTCACCCACCTTTTTATCGAACACTATGCCTGTTTCAAAGTCCAATGAATCGGTTTTTACAGCGCGTCCTGCACCTAGCCGCATAGCATATAGGCCAAATTCTAAAGCTGGAAGAGCAGTAATGTAACCTGTTTTTTCAGCATAAACCTCTGTAACATAGGCTGCTGTGCTCGGACGGAACAGGTCATCAAGGTCTCCGCCTTGAGCAAGAACCATCTGCTTGAATTTGTCCAAAGCTCTGCCATTGACCAAATGCTCTCTAATCTCATCAAGAGACTTGGTAACGCCTGCTAAATCAAGCATGAGCTGAGCCAGTTCGCAGATAAAATGTGTGATGTCCTCGCGCCCCTGTCCCTGCATGATGTCAAGAGCTTCCAATACCTCTAAGCGGTTGCCAATAGCGCGTCCAAGTGGCTGACTCATGTCTGTGATGACCGCAATCGTCTGGCGGTTAACAGCTTTTCCGAGGTCAACCATGGTACGAGAGAGCTGTTTGGCATCCTCAATGGTCTTCATGAAAGCCCCGTCTCCAACAGTCACATCAAGCAGAATAGCATCTGAGCCCGCAGCAATTTTTTTACTCATGACCGAGCTTGCGATTAAAGGAATAATATCCACAGTCGCTGTCACATCGCGCAGGGCATAGAGGAGCTTGTCTGCTCGCACCAACTGATCAGATTGACCGATGACTGCGATATTGATGTCCTGAACCTGCTTGATAAATTCTTCCTCGCTACGCTCAATCTGAAATCCTTTGATAGATTCCAGCTTGTCCAGAGTACCACCTGTATGCCCTAGACCTCGACCGCTCATTTTTGCCACAGGTACTTCAAAACTAGCAACGAGGGGAGCTAGGATCAAGGTCACCTTATCTCCGACACCACCTGTTGAGTGCTTATCAGTCTTTATCCCTGGGATGGCTGAGAGGTCAATCTGCTGACCAGTGCCTACCATGGCCATGGTCAAGTCACTGGTTTCCCTCGTGGTCATGCCTCTAAAATAGATTGCCATAGCCAAAGCTGACATCTGATAATCTGGCACATCACCTTTGGCATAGCCATCAATTAACCAATAAATTTCTTCTGTTGACAGCTCCTTGCCGTCTCGTTTTTTCTGGATTAAGTCAACTGTTCTCATAGTAACTCCTTAGAATATAGTAGCCCTTATCCTTTTTCAAAATCTCACAATTCTCAAAAACCTCTGCCATCTTCGTTTTGGCACTCGGTGCGCCTTGTTTCTTTTGAATCACAATAGTCAAATGCCCACCTGTTTTCAGATAAGTTGGCGCCTGCTCGATAATGGCATGAACAACCTGTTTTCCTGCTCGAATGGGTGGGTTGCTGATAATGGCATCAAACTGTCCCTCCACCTGAGCGTAGAGATCTGACTGGTAAATCGTCGCAATCACACCGTTTCTCTCAGCATTTTTCTGGGCAAGCCCAATCGCTCTGCTATTGACATCAATCATAGTAGGCACCACACCTTGTGTTTTTGCCAGAGCAATGCCAAGAGGTCCATAGCCACAGCCAACATCAAGCAAGGTCTGACCTGAAGTCACATCATCTAAGCAACTCAGCAATACCTGACTACCGTAGTCAATCATTTTTTTCGAGAAAACCCCTGCATCAGTATAAAATTGAAACGTTTCACCTAGCAAGGTCACGCTTAAATCATGAATGTCATGAGCAGCATCTGGATTTTCCGCATAATACATCTGTGTTATCGTTATCACCTACTTTCATCCCAGAAAGTAATTATAACATTTTTTGAAAATGTTTTCAACACCTATCTGATACTAGTAAATAAAAACCATATCCCCTCAGATAAACGTATAAGAGTGTTGTCACCACATTTGCTACTAGAACTAAATATAAGAGATCTTCTAATGGTTCACTATTCGTTATATATTTAACCTTGCAAACATTCTAAAATAGAAAAATCCTGCAGTATTTTTCTATTTTAGAATGTTCTATTGACGCAATCTATTCCAATTCTCGTTCACCGCTTAACCTCATGTCATTAAAAACACCCTAGAGCTTAGATTTGTTATCTGATGCTCTAAGGTGCTATTTAAAAGAATCACCGGTTGTAAATTAGAAGTATGGATTTGAACTAATTATTAAATTGATAAAACTTAGTTGTTCTACTCATGCAACTCTAGTGGCAAGCCATCTGGATCAAAAAAGAAGGTCATGGCTTTCCCTGTGTAGTCATCATAACGAATGGGTTCACAAGCAATCCCTAGCTTGGTTAATTCTGCTACTGTTGTTTTAACGTCTGGAACATAAAAGGCTAGGTGTCTAAGACCGCAGGCCTCTCGGTCGTACTCTGGTCTGCCTATCCGCTTGGGCGGTGCAACGTAGGCAGCATCGCTCAGCTTATTGCCAAAAATCTCTAGCTCAATAGTCCCGCAACGTAAATCTAATTTATAATCATGGCGTTCTGGACGATAGTTCTCACGAATCACTTCAAAACCCAGCTTGTTAACATAAAAATCACGGGATCGATCATAGTCTGAGACGATAATCGCCACATGATGAATGGCTGATAAGTCAAGTGTCATCTCTTTCTCCTTACTAAGAACCCCTCGCATTTGCGAGGGGGATTGTCTTAAAAAATACGCTGGTTGTACTTCATTTCAAAGGCTTTAAGGACTTCCGTTGGTGCTTTTGCAAATTCTACAGACTCTTGGAAAGTGCCGTGGACGATAATCCGATTCGTCGCATCAAAGTCTGTACAAGTCACCAAGGTCACCTCCGTTTGACCAGGACGGTCATCAATGACCTCAACGTGTTCAGGTGATACGACCTTGACCTCAGAAATGACATAGGTATAGATTTTCTCCTTGTCAGTCAAGTAGATTTTCATACCGTTTTGAGCATTGTCCAGCGGTGAAAAGAGCATTTTAGAAGCTCCTTCAATACCGAAGATATGGTGGCTAGCGAGTGCATAGTTACGCTCTCCCATCACCTGATCAGGCTTCATGGTGCCTGCACCATAAGCAATCTCGGTATTCCCAACCCCTTTAAAAATCGGTAGATTAATTTCCAACTCAGGAATAGCAATGCCTCCGATAACAGGTAAGTTTTGAGCATTCATCTGGGCTGCTAGAACAGCTTCCGTACTGAGCGACTGTACAGCAGCAAAGTCAAAGCTAGCTTCCGCTTCTTTGTTGGCCTCAATTTCTTCCTTAGTGACTTGTGTCACCTGATATTTATTACTATTTTGCCCTATGATAAAATTGCGGATAGACTTGTTAAAAATCAAAGCCAAACCAACAATAACTAGAAGAAACAAGAATAGATTGTAGAGGAAACGTCCTAGTCTTTTTGAATGTTTGGTTTTACGAGTTTTCGTCATGTTCTGCCTCATTTTCTTCATTTATTTCCTCAGGCTTGACCAAAGCAAAGGTGACAATTTTTGCTTCCTCATCTAGTCTCATAACCTTAACCCCTTGGGTTGAGCGACCGGTTTGAGAAATATCTGCCACGCGTGTTCGGATAATAACCCCTGTATCAGTGATAATCATGATGTCCTCATCTCCTGATACGGTTACTAAACCTGCCAAGACCCCGTTTTTGCTGGTGATGTTAGCAGTTTTAATACCTTTACCTCCACGGTTCTTGGTTGGGTATTCGGTCGCTGAGGTCCGTTTACCAAAGCCTTTTTCGGTGATAATCAAGACTTCCTGATCATCATTGATTTGGGCTGCGCCGACGACACGGTCACCTTCTCTTAAAGTTACACCTTTAACCCCGGTCGCGACACGGCTCATGCTTCGGATAGTTTCTTCGTTGAAACGAACAGAATAACCCGTCTGAGTCCCGATAATGATGTCGTCTTGACCCGATGTCAACAGGACGTTAATCAACTCATCTTCGTCCCTCAGATTGAGTGCTCTTAGTCCATTTTGACGGATGTTGCCAAATTCAGATAGGCTAGTCCGCTTAATCACTCCTTGACGGGTCGTGAAGAAGAGGTGCTTATCCTTGAAGTCATCAGTTTTGACATTGATAATGGTCTGAATCGTTTCCCCCTCATCTAACTTGAGCAGGTTGACGACAGGAAGACCCTTGGCAGTCCGACCGTATTCTGGAATTTCATAGCCCTTCAGACGATATACCCTTCCTTTATTCGTAAAGAAGAGCATGGCGTCGTGGGTGCTGGTAGACACTAGCTCACGAACAAAGTCATCATCGTTGACACCAGTTCCTTGCACCCCACGACCACCTCGTTTCTGAGCACGAAATTCATCTTGCGCCAAGCGTTTGATGTAACCCTTGTTGGACAGAGTAATCAAGACATCTTCTTCTTCGATTAAATCTTCATCTTCAATAGACAATACTTCACCGACCATAAGTTCCGTGCGGCGGGCATCGTCATACTTGCGCTTAATCTCATCCATCTCATCCTTAATGATGGTCACTACCCGCTCTGGTTTAGCCAGAATATCAGCCAAATCAGCAATCAAGGCAATTAACTCATCATATTCGGACTGAATCTTGTCACGTTCCAAGCCCGTCAAACGACGCAGACGCATATCCAAGATAGCTTGACTCTGACGCTCTGACAGGTCAAACTTAGCCATCAATTCTGCCTGAGCTTGGGCATCTGTCTCACTATTTCGGATAATCCGAATGACTTCATCAATGTGATCAAGGGCAATCAAAAGACCGGCTAAGATATGCGCCTTACTTTCTGCCTTGTCTTTATCAAATTGGGTGCGACGAACAATGACTTCCTTCTGGTGAGCGATGTAATTATCCAAAATCGCCCTCAGGGAGAGGATTTTTGGAATGCCATTTTCAATGGCCAGCATGTTAAAACTAAAATTAGTTTGAAGCTGCGTCAGCTTGAAGAGGTTGTTGAGGATAACACTAGCTGAGGCATCACGCTTAACCTCAATCACCATCCGTACCCCTTCACGACTGGACTCATCCCGAACAGCGGTGATGCCTTCTATTCGCTTCTCCTGAGCAAGCTTAACAATATGCTCAAGGACCTTACTTTTGTTGACCATGTAAGGGAATTCTGTCGCCACGATGCGTTCTCGACCAGACTTGGTGGTTTCGATTTCAGTTCGTGACCTCAGAACAATCGACCCTTTACCTGTGTCGTAAGCGCGGTGAATGCCTGATTTCCCCATAACCAGAGCCCCTGTAGGGAAGTCTGGTCCAGGCAAAACCTCCATCAATTCACGCGTCGTCACCTCTGGCTTGTCCATCACCAACTTGACTGCCTCAATGGTTTCACCGAGGTTATGAGGGGGGATATTGGTTGCCATACCAACGGCAATCCCTGTCGCTCCATTCACCAAGAGGTTAGGGAAGCGAGCAGGAAGCACCAAGGGCTCTTTCTCATTGCCATCGTAGTTGTCGGTAAAATCAACGGTGTTTTTGTTGATGTCACGGAGCATTTCAAGGGCAATCTTACTCATGCGAGCTTCGGTGTAACGCTGAGCAGCAGCCCCATCACCATCCATGGAGCCAAAGTTGCCGTGACCGTCAACCAGCATGTGGCGGTAGCTCCACCACTGAGCCATTCGCACCATGGCCTCATAGATAGAACTGTCCCCATGAGGGTGGTATTTACCCATGACATCACCCGTGATACGGGCGGATTTTTTGTGAGGCTTATCAGGCGTCACACCAAGTTCATTCATGCCATAGAGGATACGGCGATGAACAGGTTTAAGCCCATCTCGAACATCCGGAAGAGCCCGAGCCACGATGACACTCATGGCGTAGTCAATAAAACTCGTTTTCATTTCGCTGGTTAAATTGACCGTAATTAGGTTTTTATCTTGCATAACCATTCTCTTTCTTTGAGGTTAATCAATTACCATTATACCACAAATTAAGGAATTTAGCAGATTTATCGGCGATTAAACTTCTCAGTTAATTATTTTAAAGTCATTGATGGTTTTTAAGTGATTGATGACAGAACATCAGGGCTAAAAATATGGTTATAAGATTGGTTATAACTGCGTAGTTTATGCCATTGCTTGGAATGAGCAACTCTACATCAAGAAAGTTCATCTCAAAAAAGATATCATAAACATAAATAAGTGCAACAGATTCTAATAAAGCCCGAGAAGATAATTTTTTTCTTCTACTGAATTTTGTAATTCCTTCTATACTTTTTACAAAGTCAATAATAGCTTGAGTTGAAACTGTTGTTTTAGAATTCAAATCAGACAAGATGCAATTGTTATGGGCTGCAGCATTCCTTAAATTACGAACCAGATTCAAAACTTCCTTTGGAATATGAGAGATTATCTTTATTTATTTGATCCATTACCTTGTTTCCATATTTTTCTAGCATTTCTTCCAAAAATCTTGCTAATTCATCTATGTCTCTTATTTCAATAGTTGCATTTAACATCATTACGTCATCCTTCTTCCCAAAAATTTTGAATGGATCATCGAAAAAGACACAAAAAAAAGAGACACAAACATAACCTAACCGGAAAAGATCTCATTCAAGATGAAGCTGGAAATTTTTATGTTGTCGTTAAACGCGGTAAAGGAGGTAAACGGCAGGAACAATTAATCTTACCAAAAGATGTACCTACAGTTTTAGATACATTTAAAAATATTGACAATGAAGACCCCGTCTTTTCAGGTAGGAAATGAAAAATTTAATCAATTTTCATGGAATGCGTGCGCATCACGCAAGAGACTGTTGACCGTTCATACTTACCATTTCAGTCAGCAAGAGAGCACCAGGATACTAAGATGCAAAAATGGATGGGATTTTTCCTATCTGAGCATACATCAGCACTCTTTGATGACACAAACAAAATAACGTACATGTCAGATTTGTCACTGGAGAAGAAATTATTACTCCTCAGTCAAGTATACGCTGGGCAGCTACACACGCGCATTCATCTGATTGATAAAAACTTCCTACACTGGAACAATACCAAGTCTGAATAAGGATTTCATTTTGATAAAAACTACAACAGCCCACATCAATTTGAAATTGAAAGATATTTTGAGTATTGAACTTGTTGAGGAGGTGCTTTATGAATCAGCTTGAGTTTCAGCGTAATCACCTGCAAATGGACTATTATAGCGAGAGCTACCAAGATTTTGAACGTGACTTCTACCGTTACTCCAACATGAATATTCCATTGACCTTCCTGATCGATGATATCCTCAAAACAATGGCGACTTCACGTAAGAATTACTTTGTCCTAAATAAGGAGAAGGCAAGAGATAACCGTGATCACTTCTTCATTTTTGAGGTAAGAACCTTAGAAGAGAATCCACTAATCTACCAATATTCGTATAAGAAAACTACAACATATTTAACTTGATTAATTTCCAACATAAGCGGTATACCGACTAGGTCAACCTGACCTGTTCGGGCAAACTGTCCCCAAACTCTGCGAAGTCGTTGACCATCAACTTGAGTTTCAGATCAGCTTTTTCCCAAAAGAAAGGGCGAATCCGGAAAAGCAGAGAAATTAAAAAGTAGTGGCAATTCTAAATCGTGACCCGCAGCAACAAGGTGGCTCTAATCTTGCCAAAAAAAGCTGTAATGGTAAGTTTTCCCACCAGCCTCAGCATAGGCTTGGGCAAAGTCCAGGGCAGGTTGGTTAAAAATCTTCCGACTGAGCTTCTTGACCACTAGCTCAATGGCCTTGCGGCCCAGGCGTTTGTCGCTCAATCCCAAAATCTTAGGCTGGGTCGGCAAAAAGCTGGCCACTTCTCTGGTGTTACTGCCGATAAAGAGGGTCACCTCCTTGGCACGCGCCTCTAAACGATCAGGAATCTCAGCCAAACTAGGCAAAGGATAGACCCCATAGTGCGGGCCAAACTTCATAAAACGAGCCAGCCCCCTGACCTTGGTCGTCTCCTCAATCTCCACCTGCTTAGTCAACAGTTCAGACAGGGGAGCATCTAGCGGGAGTTCCAGCAACTTGTCCAGCATCTCTTGGGACATGGCAGAGCGGTCAGCTTGTGCAGCCCCGATTGGGTCACTCTGTATTATCGCTCTCTGAATAAGACCTTCTGTCCCATCTGCAAGCAGGATGGCTCGTACTGATTCTGCTCCAGCCGATTGGCCAAAGAGTGTCATTTGAGCAGGATTACCACCAAATTGAGCAATTTGTGCCTTAATCCACTTAATTGCTTCAATTTGGTCTAGCAAGCCAAGATTGGCCAAGTGACCAGCTTGGTCTCGCAAATATCCCAACCCCCCCAAACGGTAGCTGATATTAACCACGATGACCCGCTCTTGGGAAACCAATAAATCTGGAGTGTACTCACTACTCTCCCCACTCCCATTCGTAAATGCTCCTCCATGAATCCAAATCATGACAGGCAACTGGTCAGCCTCTGTCGTTCCGACCGGTCGGTAAATGGATAGGATTTGCGGGTGCTCAGTCTGCTCCTGACTGCTGTAATTTTGCTTGAAGTAGTATTCCTTGAAATAGATGTTTGGCTGGGCTGCAATTGGTGCCAGCTTGGTCGCATCAATCACGCCACCTTCATAAGAAAAGGGCTGAGGAATACCATAGTGCTGGGCATGGGCATATCGAAGCCCTGCAAACCGCTCAGTTACCCCGTCGCTACTACCGTGCACACGACCAAAAGTTGTCTCTTGAAATACACTTGCTCTCATTGTCTATAACCTCTTGTTTTTTTATCCAACTTAGTATAAACTATGAACCATAGTTTAATGTCAAGAGGTAAGATTATGACAATTAAAGAATTAGCAAAAGCAACAGGACTACCTATCTCCACCATCCGATATTACGAGCGAAGAGGACTTCTGCCTGAGCCTGAGCGTTTACCCAATAACTACCGTAATTACCCAGACCAAAGCGTCAAAACACTCCATCTCATTTTGTACTTTTCAGGCTTGGGCTTAACTCTTGAACAAATCAGGACAATATTGAGAAAAATAACTGAGAAGACCCTAACAAAAACACTGATTCTAGAGTTAATCAATGACCAAAAATCTCACATTGAGAATCAGCTTAAACAACTCATATCCTTAAAACGTAGACTTAACGCTCTTGAATCACACGAACAACTTATTGATGAATTCGTATCCTTTGATTGGTTTGAACACAATTCATCTCATAAGCCTGTTAACAGTTGGATTGAACAGGTTAACAGTGGACAACTACATCCCGATATCGCTAGCTTATTAATCTAAAATGACTGAAAAATTAAATTTCTAATTAGTACAATTGCTATAACAAACAAAAGTATAAATTGTTTTATGTGGATTCACTAGCCTGGTCACCTGTTCTAGTGCCAAAGACTTTTTTTGAATTGTCCTATTTGGACAATCGAAGTTACTGTATGACTTTCAGAGTGCTCCTGGCTATGCTTAATAATAAAAACCTCCACGAACAATATGGAGGCTCGCTAATAAAAATTAAAACGATTCTTACCTTTATAAGATCGTGATGTCAAACTCTTTACGACTCATTTGATCAGGTTCAATCATTTCAACTTGACGTTTTTGATGGAAGTCATCACTTTCCTCAAGAGACGTCGAGAGACCACTCCAGGGTTCCAGGGCAATAAATGGACCTTTATTGGTTGTTGACCAAATGATAAGATTTGAAAAGTCAGCAAAATCCACTCTCAGACCCTTATGACTTGTTCTAGATTTGAGGCTGACACTACGAGAAATCAGTTGATCTAGCGTAATCGCATCATGACTAAATAAATCGTAATCTAAATCTAAAATCTTTTGTCCATTCAAAAATGGTGTTCGGTCGTTTACATCCAACAAACCAGTTTCTGGGAAGCTCCGTGGAACGGTACAGGTTTCATCAGTCTCGAACTCCAGATAATAATCTTCGTAAGCTTCACCATCAAGTAGAGGACAATTGAAACCAGGATGACCACCGATAAAATAAGGCAATTCCTTCTCTGTTTCATGGTTGATTACCTGATAAGTTGTCCTAAGCGTTTTTCCAATTAAGGTATAAGTAATCTTCAATTCAAACCGATAAGGGTATTGTGCCAACATCTCATCAGTTGCTTGAATACCAAATGTTACCTGATTCTCACTATGGTCTACTAATTCAAATTCACACTTACGAACAAGACCATGACGTGGCATAAAACCAACTTCATTATCGTCGTAAATAGCTTTGTCATTTCGCAAGCTGCCACAAATAGGAAAAAGAACTGGTGCTTGCCCACTCCAATAAGTGGCATCTCCCTGCCAAAGGTATTCGATACCGTCTTTATCTTTGATTGACGAAAGAGCTCCGCCAAAAGTTGAAAATTCAACCGTTAGCTCATCATTTTTTAATTGAATAACCATCATCTATCCTCCACACAGAAGAGGGAGAGGCGTTAAGTGCGACCCTCCCATCAAAAATATCTCTTATAAAATTGTTAATGTCTCAGCTACTTCTTTGTACCAATAAGCCGATTTCTTAGGGTATCTTTCTTGAGTTTCAAAATCAACATAGAACAAACCATAACGTTTTTCGTAGCCGTTTGACCATGAGAAAACATCCATCAGAGACCAGATAAAGTAGCCTTTGACATTTGCACCGTCAGCAATCGCATCAGAAATCACTTCTAGGTGTTTTTTGACATAGTCAATCCGACCATCATCATAAACAGTACCATCGACAAATTCATCTTTATAACCCAAACCGTTTTCTGTAATATAGATTTTTTTATAGTTTGGATAATCTGTTTTGACACGCATGATTTGATCATACAACCCTTGTGGGTAAATAATCCAATCCCAGTCAGTTTTTGGAATATTGCCAGGTGCCTCACGACGTCCTATCCCCTTAATTTGGTATTTAGAACTGCCTTTTTCTCCCTTGCCATTATGAATGATTTCCGTCTCACCATCGAAAGCCCGCATCCAATCACTCATATAATAGTTAATTCCCAAGAAATCATTAAGAGCTTTGGCTGCTTCTAAGGCTGCAAAATCGTCATCACGGAGATCTAATTCCCCGCCATTTGTTGCTAAAATGTGACGAACACCAGTCATAGTTGCTTCAGAATAATGACCCAAATAGGTGGCATCAAGGATAAATTTATTATGGATAATATCCTCTAATTCCGCTGCACGAACGTCTTCTGGGTTTTCAGGATCATATGGGTATTTGGTCGGCAAAGCATGAACCACACCAATTTCACCAGTATAACCCTTATCTTTATAGAGTTTAACCGCACGCGCATGAGAAACCATCATGTTATGGTGAGATTGGAACACTTTAGCTAAATCGTACTGGATTCCAGGAGGGAATTTTCCAACCAAGTATTGCCCATCACCAATTGGACCAATTTCATTGAAGGTTGTCCAGTAATTAACTTCTGTGAATTCTTCAAAGCAAAAGGCTGCATAATTCACAAAGTGGTCAATATTGTCACGGTTCAAGAAGTCACCATTTGAATGTAGTGCTTCCGGGGTATCAAAATGGTGCAACGTGACAAATGGCTCCACCCCACGTTTATGGCATTCCTCAAAAAGATTGTGATAGTATGCAACACCTTTGGGATTGACCTCTCCAAATCCAGTTGGAAAAATGCGTGACCAAGCAATTGAAATCCGAATGCCATTAACACCAAATTCCTCTGCTAACTTCAAATCAACTGGATAACGGTTATAAAAATCACTAGCTGGCTCTGCAGTGTACCAGTAATTTTCTTCCAGGTATTTATCCCAAGCAACCGACCCCTTACCATCTGTTTTTGTTGCCCCTTCTGCTTGGTAAGCAGCTGTTGCGCCACCGAAAATAAAGTCTTTTGGCAATGTTTTTGTCATCATATTCCTCTTCTAAAACTAGTTCTTCTAAGCCAAAGAGAAGGCTTAGTTCCCCCAACCTTCCATGTTTTCTTATTTAATTTTCAAATTGTTGCTTAACAAATTCAAGTGAACCTTGACCATCACGGGTCAAACCAATGTATTGAGCCCCTTCAGTCTTAGCCAATTTAATGCCAAGTTTATCTGTTTCCACCTTCATATCTTCATAGTTAGAAGCGACTTGAGGGGCTAGAATAACCAATTGATACTGTGGCAAAATTTCACGGTGAGCACCATAGCTTCCAGCAGCAGCAGTTACTGGAGCACCATATTCTTTAGCCGCTTTATTCAAGGCATTAGCCAGGAGACCACTGGTGCCACCACCTGCACAAAGGACGAGAACATTAGTCTGCTCAGTGATTTCTGTTTCTGATGCTTTTTCTGTCACACCAGCTTTTTCAAGAATGGCATCCGCTTTAGCTGTATTAAAGTTCGCCGCAACTTTTTCTTTCAAGATATCATTGCTGGTACCAGCCGCTTCCTCAGCCAAAATTTGGTCATCATACACTTTCAAGAATGGGTAATAGATGGCAACGTCAACAACAATAAGCAAAGCTGCAAGTACAAATGATAGGGCTGCAAATTGCGTTCCCATGATAATGCCCAGCGGTCCTGGAGTTGTCCAAGGAAGGTTCACAGAGAAACTGTTCATGCCCAAGGTATCAACGAAGAATTTGAAAATCCAGACGTTAACAATTGGAGTCAAGATAAACGGTACAAAGAAAATTGGGTTAAGAACAAGCGGTGCACCAAACAAAATTGGTTCGTTAACACCGAAGAAAGTCGGAACAACTGAGGCACGTCCAATGGCCTGATTGCGTTTTGATTTTGTCAACCACATGAACATGAATGGGACTACCAAGGTTGCACCAGTACCACCCATGGTCACGATGAACATTTGTGTTCCTGAAGTCAACACTTTATCGGCATGTTGACCTGCTTGGAGTAACTGCAAGTTCGTTTCAATGTTAGCGTAAGTAATAGCTGCAATCGCTGGCTCAACAATTGATGGACCATGGATACCAACAAACCAGAAGAGGGCATAAGCACCAAAGATAATGGTAATACCAAGGTAACCATCCGCTGCTGTAAAGAGCGGTGCAAGAAGTGTACCGATAGCTTCAGCAACACTGGTTCCAATGGTATTGCGAGCAAGCAAATCTAAACCATAGAGCGCAAAGATTGAGAACGAGAATGGGAACAAATCTTTGAATACCTGTGAAATATTCGGTGGAACTTCGGCAGGCATGCGAATGGTGACATTGTTTTTAACACAGACTTTATAAATGTTAACGGTGATAAAAGCCGCCAGGAAGGCAGAAAGCAACCCCTTCGTACCCAAAAAGCCATTAGCAAAACCACCCTCGATAGAATCAGAAGCTAGCAACAAAAAGCCTGTAATTGATGCCAACATGGTAGACATGTAGTTAATCTGATTGGTGCTTTCCAAATCACGGTTAACCGAATCTGTTAATGATTTCGCTGTTGTTCCAGCAACCAGCAAGGCAACAACACCCATCGTATAGCCATAAGGTTTCATCAGCATGCTGACAACATCATCACTCCAAGTAAAACCGAAAATGTTTGGCACAAATGCAATCAACAGGAAGATACTAGAGAAAAGAATAACTGGCATGCTGGCGATAAAGCCATCACGAATAGCACGGAGATAAATGTTCCGTGAAATTTTCTCAAACAATGGCTTTTGTTTTTCTAACGCATTAATCAAAGCATTCATTAGCGATTACTCCTTCTGTAAAGTTCAATCATATGTTTCATCATATCTTTCAACAACAGGGTTGTCATCAAGTGGTCTTGACCGTGCATCAAGGTCACACTAAAGGCCAGATCATCACCCAGGGCTTCTTTTTGAAGCAAACTTGTCTGAGCTTTATGGGCATTGGTGATACACTCCCCAGCTGCCTCAACAAGTGATTCAGCTTTGTCATAATCACCCGCTTGTGCAGCCGATAAGGCTTCCAGGAGACGTGAGCGTGCATCGCCTGCATAAGCAACGATTTCAAACCCTAACAGGGTAATTTCTTCTCTATTCATCAGAGAATTCCTCCTAAAGATAGTGTTTTTTATAAAAGACTAAACGATTGGTAACCATGTTCTAATCGTGATACTCTCCACGATTCCATTTTTCTAAAAATTCATTAAAGAACTCTGGTTTAGCTTGTTCAGCATTTTGCGTTTCAATTTGACTGATTTTTTCAATCAACAGTTTATTTTCCGGAGTTTTTTTGTATTCAGCAGCAATGAATGCATCAATAATATCACACATCAAAAGCTCCCCTGTTACTTTGCCTCCAAAACCAATAACATTGGCATTTAATTCCTCCTTGGCATATACTGCAGAAGACATGTCTCGGACAAGTGCTGAACGGACACCCGGAACCTTGTTCACGGCATTGTTGATGCCGACACCAGTTCCGCAGATACAAACGCCCAAGTCTGCTTGACCACTGACAACAGCCTCACCAACCTTTTTTCCATAAATCGGATAGTGTGTTCTCACATGGTCATAAGTCCCGCAGTCAATGACATCATGACCTTGGTTTTTTAGGTAATCAACAACAGCCATTTTCTCGTCTGTCACAATGTGGTCACAACCAACAGCAATTCTCATAATTAGTATCCCCTTCTTCTATTTTAACCCATTTTATTCAGCATATCTACACGAATTTGGTGTCTACCACCATCATAGGAACCAAAGACAAATCCTTTAACAATATTTTTAGCAAGAGTTGTACCAACAATCTCCGACCCAATTGTAATCATCCGAGAATTGTTGTGACCTCTCGTCATATAGGCAGACCGCTCATCTGATACCTCTGCTGCTACCATACCTTTTACCTTGGTAGCGACCATGAAACTACCTGCTCCATAAGCATCAATCGCAATACCCAAGTTTTCATCGTCCTTTTGAACCTCTTTGGCAACAGCAAGAGTCGTATCGACAAAATCTCTTACCTCGCCTTGACTAACATCAATAACCTCTAATTGATTTTCTTTAAGATAGTCAACGATAATATCTTTTAGTTTTAGTCCAGCTTGATCTGCACCAATGATAATTGCCATAATGTACTCCTTATAGTTAATATATAAAAAAGCGTTTCCAACCTTTTTACAACTATGATTATATACCCAAGGTAACATTTTGTCAACACTTTTTGTTCAAAAAATGTTATTTTTTTATTTTTTTGATTTTTTTAATAAAAAAACAAACAATTTATGTGGTTTTTGTTGGTTTTTTTGTTATACTAAGAAATCACTTCTGTAAAATCTTGAATTTTTTGCAGTTGTTCTGGTCTCATGCAATCTGTAATGACAGCCGTTAATTCTCCCAAATGACAAAACGTTGTAAAATCTTCTTTTCCTATCTTGGTTGTATCAATTAGTAAATATTTTTCCAAAGAATTTCTTAAAGCCATTTGTTGTGTAAAAGCTTCTGCAAAGGAAGAAGTCATGACCTCTCCTTCTTTTACACCATTGCCACTAAAAAACATTTTACTGAATTTCATCTTTTCTAAGATAGTATTTGTAATTTCACCCACAAACGATTCCGTTACTTGTCGCATTTCGCCACCTAAGAGATAAACTTTAAAGGTTTCCGTCTTTTTCTCATAAAGGTGCTTGAAAACAGGGTAGCAATTGGTCACAACAGACAAGGCAGTATTCTGAATCTCCGTTGCTAGCAATTCGACAGTTGTGCCCGGACCCAGAAAGATGGTGTCGCCATCCTCGATCAAAGCCGCTGCTTTCTTTGCTATTTCAGACTTTTCTGCAATGTTTTTATCGTGTTTTTCCTGATGAGAACTCTCTTTCACGGCAAAAGCATTATTGCTACGAGCACCGCCATGTATTTTTGTCAATACTCCCTGCTCTTCTAACTCAGACAAATCACGTCGAGCCGTCATATCTGTAATGTTGAATCGTTCAACTAACTCAGCTATCCTAACCGTTCCCTTTTCTTGCACAAGTTGCGCTATTTCTTCGTGTCTTCTATATTTTTTCATTTTCAACTTCCTCAAATTTGTTACTTTCATTATATCACTTTTCCAACATTATTTGTTTGTGTTATTGTCAAAAAATATTAAATCCATCATTTTTTGTTGATTTGGAAATAAATTCTCTTTCCCAGCAATTTGATTAACAAATTTCTCTACACGTCTCACTTCATATTCATAATCATCTATTAATTTACCCAGTTCTTCTTGACATTGTTTTACCTCATGATCTACCTGTTCAAGTGCAATATCTGCGGTCAGATTCATCTTGGCATAATCATACCAGGCTAGTCTGCGATTTTCTGGATCTGCGTTATCAAGATTGAGTAGCACTTCCGCAACCTTGTTAAGGTAAGCAAGTTTATCCTGATAATCCGTAATCATCAACTCCAGTTGAGCAAGGTCTTGGAGCATCCCGTCCTTGATTTGAAAAGGCACCCCTTTTCTGTACAATTTTTATAAAGTGTTTTTGTTAAGCGATAACTCGCTTAACCATAGGTGTTTGGTAATCGAGACTACCGTGAATGCGATGATGGTTCCACCAGTGGACATAGTCCTTGGTTTTAAGGGTTAGTTCTTCTAGTGACTGGAAGGTCTCCTGGTTGATAAACTCCAGTTTGAAAGAGCGGTAGGTGCTCTTTCAATTCTGGAGAATAGCTGAGCAACTTAGCGACGATCTCCTGATTAGTCAAGTGCGTACGAAAAGTTGGGCGATAGAAGCGTTTATCGCTGAGCTTTCGACTATCCTGCTGAATCAGTTTCCAGTAGCGCTTGAGCGCCCTATACTCGTGGGATTTTCGGTCAAACTGGTTTATGATTTGGACACGCAGGCGATTCATGGCTCTGCTCATGTGTTGGAGTAAAATAGTCCAGTGGACTATTTTAGCCTCGAGCTAAGAAATTTGAAAGCGAGAGGTAGAAGCGATCAAGGACGATTTTGGCATTCGGAAATAGTTTCTTAGCGATGTCGTAGCAAGGGCTAAACATGTCCATAGTGATGACCTTGACTCGGCTTCTGACCGCCCTAGAATAGCGTAGAAAGTGGTTGCGAATGGTAGCTTTGGTTCGACCATCTAGGATTGCCACAATTTTAAGCGAGTCAAAATCCTGAGCAATGAAGCTCATTTTTNAGGATTGCCACAATTTTAAGCGAGTCAAAATCCTGAGCAATGAAGCTCATTTTTCCTTTCTTGAAACTGTTGCTCGCTTTCTCGTTTCAAGGCTCGCACCTCAAACAGTCTCTCCCCAGACTGTTTGAGTCCCAGGACATGTTCTCAGGGAGCCAGGTCAGATCAGTCTTGAACTGGCCTTCCTTTAGCTTTCGGAAGACGGTTGAGGTCGATACGGCTAAACTTTCAGCGATGGCTGTCATAGCGACTTTCTCAATCAGCTTCTGGACAATTTTCTGATTCAGGATAACAGTAAGAGGTGGTTTTTCTTGACCAGTGATGTCTCCGCGACCGCCATTTTTCGGCTCTATAATTTCTGTAGTGGGTAAATCCACCATGGAGATTATAGAGCCTTTTGAGTGTAGAAAAAAAGTTCCATATGACCTACAATGAAAAGTGCTTAAACAACTCATTAGAAAGACACATA